>JAYTHN010000337.1:0-3468 GCA_043732505.1 Methylotenera sp. | reverse complement strand
CTCTGATAGAACATAATCCAGTTGGGCTTCCTGCAGCGATTGCAGCGCCTGTTTATATCGCAGTCACTGTATTCTTTTTGGTCATTGTGGCAGGGTGTAATTTACTTTCTGTGGTGCCTGCCAATGTATATGGCTATGCAGCTACAGCAGGTTTAGCACTTTCAACCAATACTGCAGCTAGTTATGGCGCCATGAACTTAACAAATCCGACGTTAATCGTTGCACTTTCAGTTATATTTGGTGCCATTTTTGGTATGCTATCAGGCAAATTATCAGGTATATTAGGTAAGTGAAATTGAGTAAGTTACGTTAAGCAAACTAGCTTTAATTGAATAAAAAAACCGCCTTTTGGGCGGTTTTTTTATTTATATTGATAGTTTTATTAATTATCTTTTAATATCTTAAACCCGTAGTAAGTACCAAAATCACCTTCTGGCTCATGGTATACAAAAAGCATATTGTTGGCATAGCCAGTACCATTAAAGTGATTTTGCGAGCGTAATTTCATCGTTTTTGGTAACTCACTTTTCCCTACATATTTGCCGCTTAGATCAAAAACCAACACAGCTTTATGATCTACATCAAGTAGTATCAATTCTTCACCTTTAACACCACTATAAGCCACAAAGTGGTCGCTTACATCATCAGTTGCTACGCCAGCCTTTGTAAAATCTAAGGCAATTTCGCTTACTTTTTCACGTAACTTTAAATCTACTACCCAAACTTTGTTACTACGCTCTTGCTTGGCATAATAAACCTTTGTTTCTGAGTTGTAGCTAGGTATTGTTGCGGCATCGCCAAATGCAGGATTAAAACCAAATACTTCGCTTGACGTGTCTTTTAGGTCGCCAGTTTCAGTTAAATCGATAGAAAAAATACCTGTATTTGGCGCAAAACCGACATCGCTAGAAACATTATAGGTAATCGTTTCTAATTTATCTGAGTTTGGATTATAGTAAATTGAACGGTTATCATAGCCTGGCCTTGAAGAATTCACATATTTACCCTCATCATCATAAGCATGTATAAGTGACTTTGATATAGGCGCTTCATTTTCATCGCCCATAGGTGCCAAACCGCCATCAGCTATGTAGTAGCGTTTTAAGCCAGGAATATGCGCAACAGTAATAGGGCGAGTGCTAGACTTTTTTGCTAAAGGGATTTTTATCCCTAATTGTGCTTCAGGCAATATTTCTGCAGATGCTGGCAAAACAGCCATGGTTAAAATGAATGAAAATAACAATGTTGAAATACGCATGATTAGTCTTTCTTATTTAGAGCTACTTTAAAATACATCTTAGTTTAGTCAAAACTTTGACTATGTTTGTTCAATAATTTCGTTACTTAAAAATTTCGACTGTTAAATAAATATTGAATAATGGCTTGAACCTTATTCTTTATCAAGATGTAATTTAATGCGCTGTTTTTCTATCAACATGGCATCCCCATAACTGAAAAAACGGTATTGTTTCGCAATCGCATGAGCATAGGCTTTTTTAATCGTATCAATACCAGCAAATGCCGAAACCAACATGAGCAAAGTACTTTTTGGTAAATGAAAATTGGTGAATAAGCGGTCCACTACTTTAAATTGATAACCTGGTGTAATAAATATACTCGTTTCACTATTGCCAGCAGCTAAATCACCATATTGTGCTGCGCTTTCTAAAGCACGTAATGCGGTGGTGCCAATAGCAATCACCTTGCTACCTTGTGCTTTAGTTTGTGCAATAAAATCAACTGTGTCTTGCGATATATGGTAAAGCTCGCTATGCATTTTGTGTTCTGCAATATTTTCTACCCGTACAGGTTGAAAAGTACCTGCACCTACATGTAATGTCACATAAGCAATATTAACGCCATGTTGTTTTAAACTTGCAATCATTGCATCATCAAAATGTAAACCTGCAGTTGGTGCAGCCACCGCCCCAAGGTGTTTGCTAAAGATCGTTTGATAACGTGCTTCATCATCACTTGTGGCTACATGCGTAATATAAGGAGGTAAAGGTAATTCTCCATATTGTTCTAGTAAATCAAATACAGATAAATTCGACGTTGAAGTCGTACTTAAAAAATGTAATTCAAATAAATCATCATGTCTTGCGATGATTTCTGCATCAAAGGCATTCGCCAGTTTTAGTTTGCTACCAACTTTGGGGGCACGTGAAGCTCGTATGTGTGCGTAGGTTGTATGCAAATCAATCACACGCTCTATCAGCACCTCAACAATGCCACCAGAATGTTTGTGACCAAATAAACGCGCCTTAATGACGCGCGTATCGTTGAATATTAGTAAGTCACCTGCTTGTAAATGACTGGGCAAGTCAATAAAATTAAGGTCTTTTAAGTGACTAGTCACGCCGTTAACATGCAGCATTCGGCTAGAAGCTCTATCGGATGTTGGATGCTGTGCAATTAATTCAACTGGTAAATAAAAATTGAAATCTTCTGTTCGCATAAATCTAAGAGCTTGCTATAATAGTTAGGTTGCAATTATACAGAACAATGTATTTTCCAAGAGCCGGGATGGCGGAATTGGTAGACGCACGGGACTCAAAATCCCGCGTTGGTAACAACGTGGGGGTTCGATTCCCCCTCCCGGCACCAAAAATGGATATAAAAGCTGTTATTTAGTTTCAATAATTAATAATTTAATGTTGAATTTAGAGCTTGCTATGATGGCGCTGATCTATTTAATAAGTTAACCTATATTTGTGAAAGAAGCACAGTTGTAACAAATTGTTGCGATACGCAAATATATTGATTTAACACTGATACTTTGCATGTTAATTTATGCTGAGTTAGACGAAAGACGTGGCATTTAATTTGTAGTGTTAATTTGCACATAATGGGGTTAATGATGGCAATCACATTAGCGGAAACACAAATTACAGTTAGACCTAATAGATCGTTATCACCACTAGGTAGCTTAAAGCTTCTAGTGGTTTTGACTATAATGGAGTTACTTGTTGCGCTTAGTTTCTTGCACATAGGCGCATGGTTGGTTTTACCGTTTGCTGGATTTGAGTTGGTGGTATTTGCTTTTGTTTTCCACTACTTAAGTTTGCATGCTAGTGATTTTGAGTCGATTACGGTCATCAATGAAATAGTTGTTATTGAAAAGCGTAGTGACAAAATAATTACCAAATTTGAATTTCAGCGCTGTTGGGCTAGGGTGAATTTGCGTAAAGAAAGTAATGGTAGAAGTGCATTGTTCGTTGGCTCGCATGGTAGAGAAGTAGAGTTCGGTGCTGGATACATTAATGAAGAGCAAATATTGATTTTACTTAACCAGATAAAATTGAGATTAAAAAATAATCTTTAGGTTCATTTTATTATCTGTCAATTTGTTAAAAATTATAAAAAACCTGATTTTGGAGTAGGTATGATAAAGCAAGGTATGAAAAGCGTAGGGTTAGGCCTACTTCTATCGTTAACTGCTATTCGTGCGAATGCTGACTATAGCTG
>JAYTHN010000336.1:0-3469 GCA_043732505.1 Methylotenera sp. | reverse complement strand
TGGTTGATGTAAAGGGTCGCGAATATAAGCAGTAAATTCGAGTTGATAACGCTGAAAACTAGGTAAGTGCACATCTATCATTTTATTGATGCGATGCGACTAAAACTGGCTGCTTAACCGATTGATGAAGTTGCGTATGCGAGCTTTGTAGAGAAGCAATTTTATCCACTTCAGCCATTAATAGCGCAAGCGGTGGTATGTTGTTATCACGCTCTAGCAGTGTTGGAAATGTGCCAAATAAGTGATATGCCTCATCGAGTAGTGCCCAAACCGGGTCAATAACATCTGCGCCATGAGTGTCTATCAGTAAGTCTGGCGCTTGCTGATAATGTCCAGCAATATGGCTATATACGATGCGCTCATGCGGGATGCCGCGTAAAAATGCATGTGGCTCAAACCCAAAATTCACGCTATTCACGTAAATATTGTTAATATCTAAATGTAAAAAACAATCAGCTTCCTCTAGTACCGCTTTTAGGAAAGTTAGTTCATCCATCGTTGAGATAGGTGCTGCTACGTAAAAAGACATATTTTCTATTGCGATACGTTGACCTAAGATATCCTGTGTTTGATGTATACGTTTTGCCACATAATGGATTGCTTCCTCAGTAAATGGAATTGGTAAAAGATCATACAAGTAGCCTTGCTGCCCATTATAGCCGTCAGTAGCGTAGCTTAAGTGCTCGGTATAAAGTGGAATGTCATACTGATGAAGAAATTTTTTGACTTGCTGTAAAAATGTTTCGTTAGTAGGGCTCAAACCACCCAATGATAAACATAAGCCGTGGCATGCAATCGGAAAACGCTCTGCAAACCACTCGAGTTGTTTAGCCGCTTTACCGCCAACGTTAATCCAATTCTCAGGCGCGATTTCCACAAAATTTATATTGGCAATGCTAGATTGACCAAAGGCGGATTGGATCTGAGGCATTAGTTCGCGCTTAAGCCCCAAACCCACCCCATTTATTTTAGATTTTTTGCGATGACTAATCAGCATTATTGGGAGGAGTCGAATGCAAAAATAATCATCAAACCTAAAACTAAATTCTAAATGTTAATGATAAACAGATGATTAAAGTATCAGTAATGATTATATTTAGCTTATTTAGTTTTTGCCATTGGCGCTTTTTCCATTGCAGCTTTATCCGCGCTGCATGAACCTTCTTTTGCTTTTTCTTCGTGAGCCATCGCCGCTTTATCGGTTATCTATTTGTTAGCACCGCATTTACCCGTACTGCATTTACCATCTTTTGCTTTCATGTCTGTTTTCATCTCGGCATCGGCAACCTGATAACCTGATGACAATGATTTTGCTGTAAACGGGTTAGAAGCAGCGTTTACTGATGTTGGTACGATTGATAAGGCGAATGCGCCACCGATAGCAAGAGCGATTGTTTTTTGAGTTTTGTTCATGATAAAAATCCTTAGAAAATAATTGTGCTCTAAATAGTGCGAAAGTTCAATAATATGAAAACGTAATGCTATCATTTATATGAAGCTTAATGGTGTTTAGAATCAATTGCGCTAGCAATTCTAGCTTTAGCTTCTTTAGAAAGCAGTATTGTGCTATCGCTTTCAGTGTGCGATGTGACAAGTTGTACAGCGCTGCGTAGCTGATTTAATTGTTGTTTAAACCGAGTACAAGCATCGCAAATAACAAGATGAAACCGCAACTGTAGAAGGCTAGACCATGAAAATGGACGATCTAAAGATTGTGAAATCAACTGACTTGTTTGTTTACATGTGAGCATACATTTCCCTTTCCTTATCCCGTTACCCAGTTCATTTCTAGACATTTCCTTAATCCCATTCTGGCTCGATATAACATCACCCAAGCATTCGTCGTCGTAATATCCAGTTCCTTACAAATATTTTCATTCTCTAATTCATGTACATCACGCATCATAAAAATGGTTTTTAATTTAGCCGGCAATTTATCCATACATTCACTTAAAATTCCCAAAAATTGCTTTTGTTCAAGCACGCTCTCTGGCATATCCCATTCTTGCGGTCTATCTATCCAATGACCTGATTTATCAAAAAAATCGTCCATACTGCTATCTGAGGCATCTAAATCAATTAAATCAGATAATGGTTGCTCACGGATTTGCTTGCGTTGTAAATCAATAATTTTATGTTTGAGTATGCCTGTGAGCCAAGTACGTGCTGATGATTCACCTTCAAAACTATTATTTTTAATTGCGGCAAGCATTGTTTCTTGCACCGCATCTTCCGCTTGATGTGAATCACGTAACCTAGCTAGTGCAAAACGGTATAGGTAATCGCCATGTGCATTGAGCCAGTGATTTACATTTTGCGTCATTACATTTATCCATTGAGTTTGTCTAACTTAAGTACAAGCTTGAGTCAGCTTTTGTTTTAATAAATTCAAATAGTTTTCACTATCTAAAGGCACGTCATTACGCTGTGATTGCCAAATAGTTTCAGCAAGACATTCAAGTAGATCATTTTGCGCTTTATGCTTGTCATTATATTGTTGCAATAATTTATCATAAACTTGTCTGATGCCGATAGGCTGATTGATGCTAATTTGCTCAATCACCGAAATGTGCAAACTTAAGTGTAAAAATGGATTAGTTCCGCCCATTTCTGGAAAGTACTGTTGACTCATATAGCGTTCGGGCGAATCTAATACCACTTGATATTCAGGATGCATTTGTATCACTTCAACGGCTATTTTTTCTAAATCCGTTAATAGTAATTGTTGCTTAAATTTTGCCCAAGCATCAAATAAAAACTGGCGTGCTTGGTCTCGACTAGGGTTGTATAAACTCATGAGTGATATAACTTAAACATTAATTTGATCATACTTGCAGTGCGGCAAATAAACTTAATACAGCGGAATAGGGTAATAGCTGATTGACACCACCAATTGAGGCAATCTCACCATTTCCATAAAAACCTAATAATGGCATATTCGGAAATTGTTGAGTTAAAACCTTTAAGTCGCGGTCTATGCCGCCGTAAAAATAAGGGCCACGACCTAAACATGAAAATAGTAGGCCAAAATCAGGCATGCTGCTTGATGGGTCGAGATTTAGCTCATCAATTAAATGATGCGTAATGCTTGTTAAGTCTGCCTCAGCCAGTGTTTTATCCCGAAATCCCCAACTTAAAAACTGCCCTACTTTTAGCGGTTGCGCGAGTGTGATGCTGCCATTATCTTCGTCGTAACTAATAAGATGCGTTTGATTGTAATCACCTGCATTAATCGTTGCCGCGTTATTTGCATAAACTGCGATGACTAAATGTAGCGGAATAGGCTCATCTGTTTTATTTAGTAATCTCCAAGCTTTGCTCAGTGCTGCGATAGGCGCCTTATTATCCAGTAGCGTCACATCATAGCCATTCACTTGCTGGATTTTTTTCGGTTTGGTTAATAGCCTTAACCCATGTGAAGCTTTAGTAGCAACTTTAACATTGGCAAAAAAAGCATCCACGTAGCCGG
>JAYTHN010000335.1:0-3512 GCA_043732505.1 Methylotenera sp. | reverse complement strand
ATATAGTTAGTTAAATAGGTATTAATGTAGAAATGCAAATTTCTATCTGAGTTATATCAAATAGCAATTTTTTCAAATTATTACTATTGTGTGAATCTTTGGGTTTCTTAAAAGTAGTTTATCTGTACTAAGCTTGAAAGAATCTTAAATATCGATATTAAAGCTAACCTTATCCTTCACTTAAGTTGAGGTTACCAATTACTGATAACTCAGTGTTAAGTTAAATACACTTTTAAGTTAAATGCACTATGTTAAAATCATTTCATGATTCTAATACTATTGATTAATTAGCATGGCGCGTTTTCACGTAATTATTCCAGCAGCGGGAAGTGGTAGTCGCATGGGTGCAGAGTCTCCCAAACAATATTTGAGTTTGCATGGTAAGCCGCTGATTCAACACGTCATTAAAGTCTTTGATCAATCGACAAAAATCGATAGTATTCATATTATTTTGAATCCAGAAGATGCACATTGGCATGTCACGAATCTTGGTTTGAGCAACAAAACGCACGTGCATTATTGTGGTGGTGAAACTAGAGCTGTCACAGTATTGAATGGGCTCAATGCAATGAGCGAACAGGTGCAAGATGATGACTGGATTTTGGTGCACGATGCTGCGCGGCCTGGCTTGAGTCATTTGCTACTCAACCAATTATTAAATACGCTTGAAGATGATGAGGTAGGTGGCTTGTTAGCCATTCCCTTGGCAGATACCTTAAAGCGGGCAGATCAGCATCAACGAGTATCCGCGACCATACCGCGCAATGATTTATGGCAAGCGCAAACGCCTCAGATGTTTCGCTATGCAACACTCAAAAAAGCACTAAAAGAATTTGAAGGTACGCCAACAGACGAAGCGGAAGCCATTGAAGCGCTAGGTTTGATGCCAAAATTAGTCACTGGTGAATTACGCAATCTCAAGGTGACTTATTCACAAGACTTGGCAGTGCTTTCAGCACTTTTGAATGCTAATGAAAGATTAACTGAATTGGGCGATAAATGATAAGAATAGGCCAAGGCTTTGATGTTCATCAATTAGTAGTTGGGCGAAAATGTATCATCGGTGGCGTTGAGATTCCTTTTGAAAAAGGCTTAGATGGTCATTCTGATGCGGATGTATTGCTGCATGCTATCTGTGATGCGCTGTTAGGCGCGGCGGCACTGGGTGATATTGGCAAACATTTTCCACCGACTGATATACGCTATAAAGGGATTAACTCACGCGAATTATTGCGCCACGTAAGTATATTGCTTAAAACATATGGTTTTGTGGTGAGCAATATCGATAGTACTGTGATCTGCGAGCAACCTAAATTGTCGCCGCACACGGCACAAATGCGCATGAATATTGCTGAAGATTGCCAAGTTAGTATTGATGCGATTAATGTAAAAGCCACGACTACTGAGAATTTGGGCTTCACTGGGCGGGGCGAAGGCATTGCAGCAGAGGCTGTTTGCTTGATACAAAAAAGCTAATATAAAAATATACTAGGTTCTATTAGCCTTAAATTTCTTGCAACTTGTTAGCGGATACTTACTGTAGAATTTAGCTTCCGAAAAATCATGCATGACCATTCCCAAAAGTTTAAACAATCCCCCTATGCTACATTGGTTTGAAAATCTCCTAAATCCATTCCCTATCCGCGAAATTGGCTCGCCGCCAGCATCGCTCTGGCAATTTCTATGGGCAAGCACACACGGTATGCGCCCATATTTATTGGGGATGACGATATTCACAGGCTTAATCGGTGCGTTTGAAGCTTTGCTATTCGCCATGATGGGCAAGTTGGTAGATTGGCTTGCTTTAATCCCACCAGCAGAATTGTGGGCGCTTGAGGGGCAGCGTCTTATTTGGCTTGCAGTTGCGCTTGCAGTGAGTGTGCTGTTTATTTTGATGCAGACTTTATTTAAGCATCAAACGCTGGCTGGCAACTTTCCTATGCGTCTACGCTGGAATTTTCATCGATTGATGCTTAATCAAAGCATGAGTTTTTATCAAGATGAATTTGCTGGTCGCGTAGCCGCAAAAGTCATGCAAACTGCGCTGGCAGTGCGCGATGTATGGTTTATCGTCGCAGATATTATGGTGTATGTGCTAATATATTTTGGTACCATGGTGACGATCGTAGGTTTCTTTAACCCGTGGATAGCATTGCCATTTTTAGTTTGGCTAACCACTTACATTATTTCGCTTAGCTATTTTGTGCCTAAGCTTAGCAAGGTTTCGCAAAATCAAGCCGATGCGCGCTCTATGATGACAGGTCGAATTACAGACGCATACACCAATATCAGCACTGTTAAATTATTCTCACACGCTGGCCGCGAGGCTGGATATGCGCGATTTGCCATGCATGAGTTCTTAGGTACTGTGCACAACCAAATGCGTATGGTCACCAAGGTAGAAATCGTCAATCATATTTTGAATATGATGTTAATTATTAGCACAGGTTTAATGGCACTTTGGCTTTGGAGTAAAGGTGAAGTTACTGTAGGTGGTGTGGCTGCAGCCACAGCCATGTCTTTAAGGCTTAACGGTATTTCACACTGGGTGATGTGGGAAATGACTTCGTTATATGAGCAAATCGGTACTGTGCAAGATGGTATCAATACAATTACTGCACATAACAAAATTAACGATGCCGCTGATGCCAAACCTTTGCAAGTGCAACATGGCGCAGTAAAATTTGATGCAGTTAGTTTTAGCTATGGCAATAAAAGAAGCTTGTTGAAGGCATTGAATTTAAACATCAAACCAGGAGAGAAAGTCGGCTTGGTAGGGCGTTCTGGTGCAGGTAAATCAACTATTGTGAATTTGCTGCTACGATTTTATGAGGTTGAAGCTGGGCAGATTTTAATTGATGGTCAAAATGTGAATAGTGTTAAGCAAAATAGTTTGCGCGAGCAGATTGGTATGGTCACGCAAGATACATCGTTATTACATCGCAGTGTGCGCGATAATCTTTTATACGGTCGCCCAAATGCCACTGATGAAGAAATGATTGTTGCCGCAAAACGTGCTGAAGCCCATGATTTTATTATGACTCTGAGCGATGCAAAAGGCCGTACTGGTTACGATGCTCACGTAGGTGAACGTGGTGTAAAACTCTCTGGCGGGCAACGTCAACGTATAGCGATTGCACGCGTCATGCTAAAAGATGCCCCTATATTGCTGCTTGATGAAGCAACCAGCGCTTTGGATTCAGAAGTGGAGCAGGCCATACAAGCCAGCTTGTACAATTTGATGCAGGGTAAAACAGTAGTCGCCATTGCCCACAGACTCTCAACCATTGCTGCGATGGATAGATTAATTGTATTGGATGAAGGCTGTATCATTGAAGAGGGTGACCATAAAACGCTCCTCTCCAAAAAAGGTTTGTATGCTAGTCTTTGGAGTCATCAAAGTGGAGGCTTTCTTGGAGAGTAGCTAACAGTTCACGCAGCTGTCTGTTCTCTTCAAGCAGAGGCTTCAATGCATGGTCAACTTCAGCCTCAGAATATTTTGGCGTAATATG
>JAYTHN010000334.1:0-3537 GCA_043732505.1 Methylotenera sp. | reverse complement strand
GCTGGACTGAAAGCATCCATCCCGACGACTTTGACCAGTACATGCAGATTTACACTGAGGCCTTCAATGCCCGCGAATCATTTTCGATTGAATATCGGATTAAACACCACGATGGAAAATACCGCTGGATTCTTGATGTTGGTGTACCTCGTCAAGCGAAAAGCGATGAGTTTGTGGGTTATATCGGCAGTTGCACCGATATCTCCCAAGTCAAGCATGCTGAGTCAGCGCTTGTAGAAAGTGAAACTCGTTACCGCACGCTATTTAATTGCATGGATGAAGGCTATTGTGTGGTCGAAATAATTTTTGATGCACATAAAAACCCCGTCGATTTTCGGTTTTTAGAGATCAATCCACCTTTCGAAGAACAATCAGGTTTAGTTAACGCCACAGGTAAAACGATATTAGAACTTACCCCAGATTTTGAACCAACTCTCATTGCCATCTATGGTCGAGTTGCAAGAACTGGAGAGGCAACTCGCTTTGAATACGACGTAAAAGCATTAGATCGTTGGTTTGATATTTATGCTTTTAGGATTGAAAGCCCAAAGATTAATAAAGTCGCCATTTTATTTACCAATATTACAGCGCGCAAACAAGCAGAAAATGCTTTAAAAGCCAATGAGGAGCGCTTGCAAGCCTTTGTACAATCTAGCTCGGATGTGGTTTACAGTATGAGCCCCGACTGGAGCGCTATGCAGGAATTGCAAGAGAGAAATTTTTTAAAAGCATCTAAAGAGTTGAACATCAATTGGATAAACGATTACATTCATCCAGATGACCAATTAACAGTGCTCGCAAAAATTAATCAAGCCATTCAAACCAAGAGCGTTTTTGAAATGGAACATCAAGTTTTGCGGGCGGATAAAACCTTGGGCTGGACATTCTCGCGGGCTGTACCGCTTTTTAATAATGAAGGTGGCATTATTGAATGGTTTGGCACGGCAGCTGATGTTACTGAGCGTAAACATGAGCAAAGAAAATTACACCAAAGTGAAGAACGTTTTCGTGCCTTATTTGATTTGGGGCCAGTGGCCATGTACACCGTGGATGCTTTAGGCACGATTCAAGAGTTTAATCATAATGCTGCCATATTATGGGGTCGCGAGCCGCTACGGGGTGATCCTAACGAGCGTTATTGCTGCGCCTACAAAATATATCTTCCAGATGGCAGACAGGTGCCACATGCAGAAGGTCCGGTATCTGTCGTGTTACAAGGCCTAGTTCCAACAGCAATTAATGTAGAAGCCATTTTAGAGCGGCTTGATGGCTCACGCATTAGTGTAGTTTGTAATGTTGTGCCATTAAAAAATGTACAAGGTGAAATTGTTGGTGCAATAAACTGCTTGATAGACATGACTTATAGAAAAAATGTAGAAGATGCGCTATTTAATAATAACCTTGAGTTGCAAGCCGCAAAACTAGCAGCCGAAAAAGCTAATCTCGCAAAATCAGAATTTTTATCTAGCATGAGCCACGAACTGCGCACGCCACTTAATTCAATATTGGGCTTTGCGCAATTAATAGAATCGAGCCACACGCCGCTATCAACGTCACAGACGAGTAATATTCAGCAAATTGTGCAGGCTGGCTGGTATTTGCTAGAGCTGATTAATGAAATCTTAGATTTAGCAAAAATTGAATCGGGCAAACAATCCATGTTGTTAGAGCCTATTAAGGTTAATCAGTTGATGCGCGAATGTGCTGATTTGATAGAGCCGCTTGCCTTAAAACATAACATTGGTATCAGCTTTAATGTTTTGGCTGATGATGCAATTGTGCATGCAGATAAAATCCGCTTCAAACAAATCATGATTAATCTGCTATCTAACGCCATTAAATATAATGCAGTTGGCGGAACAGTGATTGTAAATTATACCTTGAGCGAAAACGCGTTGCGCATTTGCGTACAAGATACTGGCGCAGGCATAAATACTGAGCAACTTGCACAATTATTTCAGCCATTTAATCGCCTTGGGCGGCAAGCCAACCTTGGAGAAGGGACAGGTATTGGCTTAGCACTCAGCAAGCGGCTGATAGAGTTAATGCATGGCAAAATAGGCGTGCAAAGCACGGTCGATGAGGGCAGCACGTTTTGGATTGAGCTTGATTTAATAGATGAGACGACGGAGCTAACAGCCCTTACAAAGCAAAGCAATAGTGAGCAATTTTCATTGAGTTAGCTGAAATTGAGAAATTTGTACGAAACGTAAGTATTAAAAGGATATAAAGTGATAGAACTGCTCGATGTTTTAAACGCCGCCATTCTGATTGTTGACGATCAAGAGCCCAACATTAGTTTGCTGACGCAAATGTTAAATGAGGCTGGTTATCGCAATGTAAGCTCAACCATGAAGCCGCAAGAGGTATGTGACTTGCATCTTAAACATCAATATGATTTGATTTTGCTTGATCTACAAATGCCAGTCATGGATGGCTTTCAGGTGATGGAAGGCCTTAAGACCAATAAAGCCGATGCTTACTTGCCCGTGATTGTATTAACCGCCCAGCCAGGCCATAAATTACGTGCATTGCAAGCCGGCGCAAAAGATTTTGTTAGTAAACCCTTTGATTTAGTTGAAATTAAGACCCGAATTTACAATATGCTAGAGGTGCGGTTTTTATATAAAAAGCTAGAAAATTACAGCAAACTATTAGAACAAACTGTTCAAGAACGCACGGCAGAGCTGCGCGAAAGTGAAGCACGCTATCGCAGCCTTACAGAGCTAGCCTCTGATTGGTATTGGGAGCAAGATGAGAACATGATATTTACCAAAGTTTCTGGCCCAGTATTAGAAATCCTGGGGATACATGTTGATAGCCTGTCAGACGATTTAGCTTCTGACAACAAAGCAAACTTAAACTTGACGCAAAATGACAGCAAAAAAAATGTTTGGAATCAAAAAGAACGTGAAATTTTGCAAGCAAAAATAAGCGCACGTGAACCTTTTTTAGATTTTGTGTTTAGTCGCCAAAATGCCGATGGTACACAGCAAAAATTTCAAGTGAGTGGTGAGCCGATGTTTGATTGGCATTGTCGCTTTATCGGTTACAGAGGAATAGGAATTGAACTGAATAGAGATAACAAGCATTTGAATTTTAAAAAATGACCATTGTGAATAACACTAACAAAAAAAAGGTAATTCAAGCCAGTGATTTGACTCTTGAGCAGAGAGTCCAACATAATGACGCCATAAAAAAGCAAACACCTAACTTAAATCCAAATATCCTGCAGCATCCCAATCAAAACCATATTCTAGCTGCATTGCCTGTGGCCGATTTGGAAATATTAACACCACACTTACAATTGGTACTGATGCCAGTTGGTAAAATGCTCTACGGATCAGGCGAATGTTTACGCCTTGCTTATTTCCCCACCAGCTGTCTGATATCGTTGCAGTATGATTTGAAATCTGGCAGAACATCTGAGGTTGCGGGCGTGGGCAATGAGGGCATGGTTGGCATCTCCATATTTATGGGCGGCGATAGTACTCCAAGCTCGGCCGTGGTGCGAATGACAGGTTACGCGTATCAAAT
>JAYTHN010000333.1:0-3551 GCA_043732505.1 Methylotenera sp. | reverse complement strand
CGATAAAACGTACTTTGAGTTGTGCCTATAATTGCAGCCCCAATGCACCGTATGAGCAATGCGAAATTTGTAACGATGTCGCGCATGTGATTCAAGATTCGCCTGTACCTTTTGTGACGTTGCCATTAGGCGCAACTGAAGATCGCGTGATTGGTACTTTAGATTTAGAGCGGGCGCTCAAAGGCGCTAAACGTGTTATTCAGCCCGGCCTACTAGCTTCGGCGCACCGTGGCATACTTTATATCGATGAAGTAAATCTATTAGCTGACCATTTGGTTGATGTGTTATTGGATGCCGCGGCAATGGGTCAGAATTCTGTGCAGCGCGAGGGTTTGTCGGTTACCCATCCAGCGCGTTTTACCTTAATTGGTACGATGAATCTGGAAGAAGGCGATTTACGACCACAATTATTAGACCGTTTCGGACTTATGGTAGAAGTGCAAGCACCAAAAGATAAAGTGCAACGTTCTGAGGTGGTGCGCAGACGCATAGCTTTTGAGGCCGAGCCAGCGCGTTATGCAGCGTCTTACGCAGCACAACAAACTGAGTTTCGCAACCAAGTAGTGAATGCGCAAAGTATGTTTGCAGATGTGGTGCTGGCAGATGATGTTCTCGATTTAATCAGTCATTTATGTTGTGAGTTTGAAGTGGCCAGTTTGCGTGCAGATATTGTGATGCACAAGGTTGCGCGGGCGCTGGCAGCATTAGATGGACGAACAACTGTGAATCTGGCTGATGTTAAAAATGCAGCAGAATTTGTCTTGCCGCATCGCCGCCGCCGCAAACCTTTTGAGCAGCCCGGGTTAGATAAAGAGCGTCTTGATGAGTTGATGAATGAAGCGGCAGAGAATCAGAATGCTGCGAGTGAAAACGAAACGCCGCCAACCAACCAACAAGCTGAATCACACCCCCCCACTGAGCAGGGTGATGAAAATCAAGCGCAAACAGAACAAGAGAACGCCAAGCAACCTGCTGGCGAGCAAATTGCTTCAGCAGCTTTAACCAACCCATCGCCCAAAATATCAGTCGCATTAAGTGCAAATAGCCATGGCAGTGTTGGCCGTAGAAGCCAAGTAAGCGAAGTAGCACGTGGCCGCATATTGCGTACTGTGCCGCATGAAAATCCTGATAGTCTTGCGATTGGCGCGACTTTAAAAAGTGCAGCGATGCGTGATGCGGCTGAATTATGCATAAAGCGTAGCGATTTACATCAAAATATTCGTACTGGAAAAACCGCGAATCTTATATTGTTTGTAGTGGATGCATCAGGGTCTATGGCCGCGCAGCAACGTATGGAAGCCGTTAAAGGCGCGGTGTTAAGTTTATTGACCGATGCTTATCAGCAACGCGATGAAGTGGCTGTGATTTCATTTCGTGGTGAACAAGCCAGTATTTTGTTGACGCCT
Source organism: Methylotenera sp. (assembly GCA_043732505.1). GTDB lineage: Bacteria > Pseudomonadota > Gammaproteobacteria > Burkholderiales > Methylophilaceae > Methylotenera. Next base: position 2,145 of record JAYTHN010000333.1, on the reverse strand, counting down.
ACGCGCAGTGTAGCGCAAGCCGAGCTTGCGTTGCGTGAATTGCCAACTGGCGGACGCACGCCGTTATCGCATGCTTTGCAATTAGCCTTACAGTTGCTTGAAAGAACTGATGCACGCCATGCGCCGCCGCTATTGATTGTGTTGAGTGATGGCAAAGCCAATGTAGCGTTGCAGGAAAATGGTGACCCTTGGCGAGAAACGCTAGCATTGGCGGATTTAATCGCCGAACGCGCGATACCTGCTTTAGTGTTAGATACTGAAACTGGCTATTTGCGGCTTGGTCGCGCCAATCAGCTATCGCAAGCCATGGGTGCTGAATATTTAACTTTAGAAGCGCTATCTGCAGAAAATCTCGCATTGACTATTACCGCGCGTTTGGGGCGCGTATGATGTTGTTATTTGGAATTAAGGTAATGAGTAATGAAGCAGCTAATATTGAGAATAAACCCGTGTTAGGAATGCATTTATGATTTTTTGTATCGGTGCTGGTCCAGGTGATGTAGGGTATATGACACAGCGCGGCGCGGAATTAATCTGTTCAGCGGATGTTGTAGCAGGATTTAATGCGGTAATTACCGTTGTGCAAAGCCTGATTCCAGCTACTGCAGAAGTGGTGTATATGGGTTACCGTGACCAAGTGGCGCAACTGGCACTCGTCGCGGAGGCGCACCATGCGGGTAAGCGCTGCGTGGTGGTTTTTATGGGTGATATTCATTTCAGTGGTTTTCAGTACCTTGAGCGCGTTGAGCGTGCCTGTGGTCATCCTGTCGAAACCTTGCCAGGCATTTCATCTGCGCAGATTTTAGCGTCAAAAACTAAGGTTTGTTTTGATGAAACCACGTTTGTCACCTTCCATCGCCGTGGCGATTTAACGCCTTTCAAAAAGCATTTAGTGCATGTGCTGGAAGATGCCCGCAATGCCATTGTGATTCCTTGCCCTTGGGATGCTGCGCGTTCTTTTATGCCGCGAGATATTGCGGCTTATCTGCTGGAGAGTGGCATCAATGCTAATCATCCAGTTGAAGTATGGGAAAATCTCACGCGTGGCGATGCTGAATGGCGCGGCACATTGGCTGAGTGCGTACACCAAGACTTTACCGACATGAGCATTATGCTGATTCGCACGTGCACGCCGATGGCTAGCCAAATTGAAGCTGCACCATTAGAAGTTGCAATAGAACAAGCATGAGTATTGACGTACAAAAAATGATGAATGTTGCAATAGATACTAAACCTTTCGGTATTGTGATTGCAGGCCATGGTAGTCGTGACCCTGATGCTGTGCGAGAATTCGAAGCATTGGTTAATATCGTTCAACAGCGCGCACCTGCGCAGGTGATTCATCACGGTTATCTGGAGTTTTCTAGCCCAACGATTAGCGAAGCGATAGAGCAGAATATTGCAGCAGGCATGACACAGATTGCAGTGGTGCCTGGAGTTTTGTTAGCCGCTAGACATGCTAAAAATGATATGCCTAGCGAGTTATTGGCGATGGCAAGTAAGTATCCCGCGCTGGATTTTCATTTTGGTGCGCCGTTAAATCTACACCCGCAATTACTACAATTAGCACAAGAACGTATTATTCAGGCTGAATCCACTTCACAGCACACAGTGCGTCGTGATGATACCTGTTTGGTATTGGTGGGCCGTGGTACAACCGACCCTGATGCGAATGGCGAGGTTTCAAAACTTGCGCGCATGTTAGAGGAAGGCATGGGCTTTGGTGGCGTATATGTATGCTATTCCGGCACAGCAAAACCCTTGGTCGCAGATGGATTACGTGCAGCCGCTATGTTAGGGTTTGCGCGAATTATCGTGCTGCCATTTTTTCTGTTTGATGGCGTGTTAGTAAAACGTATCTACGCGGCGGCAGATGCATTGCGTGAGCGTGAGCCTGCGCTAGAAGTGTTAAGTGCAGGTTATTTTGGCGCACATCCTTACGTGGCAGATGTGATGATAGAGCGGGCACGTGAAGCAGTTGAAGGCCGTGCTGCGATGAATTGCACTTTGTGTAAATATCGCGTACAGATTGTTGGTTTTGAAGCACAAGTAGGTGAGCCGCAACAGGCGCATCATCTGCAGGTGAGTGGTTTATTAGAAAAAGAAGGCTTAATGAGTAACGCAGATAATAATATCGGAAGCAAA
>JAYTHN010000332.1:0-3554 GCA_043732505.1 Methylotenera sp. | reverse complement strand
TGCAGTCTAACGAGCGAAATCTTAATAGTGATATTGCAATGGAAAAAGAAAGAAAAAATTCCAAAGATATATTATTAAATGAAGCCGCTAATATATTGAGCGATGAAGTCGGTTTACTTAAAGCTAATGCTAAATTGGCAGCTAGTGTGCTGCCAAAAAAAGAGTTGCATTAGTATTAAAATCAATCAATCAATCAATTAATATAATGAAAATACCGGCTGCCCCACTAGATAGCAAAACAGACAATAACCCTGAGTCGCCTGTTGCACTGCAAACTAAACAACGGAACAACCCACTACATGGCCTCAGGGTAGAGGCCATAGTAACTGCGCTAGTGGCATATTTTGGTTGGGCTGAACTGGCTGAGCGTATACCAGTGCGTTGCTTTTGTCATGACCCTAGCATTGGCTCTAGTCTAAAGTTTTTACGTAAAACACCTTGGGCTAGAGAGAAAGTAGAAGGACTTTACATTTTTATGTTGCGGGATATTAACCGCAATAAAGATAACATATTGCCTGAGTCTGTCCATTTAGCTATGTTTGTGGATTTATAAGAATGCTTGGATTTGTAATATCAACCATTATTTTTTCATTAGCAGCTTATTTTTTTAATCGCTATCTTGATGCGCAAGATATTCCAAGCAACGGTTCACGCAAAATTATTGTGCTTACTGCAGCAACATTAATTTCTATTGGTGCTGGATGGGCAGTGGATAAAGTTGATGGAGATGCTGAGGTACATCAAAAGGATTCTTCTATTGCGGATGTGACGAACAAAGGCGAACCTGTAAAATTTGCAAAATTATTAACTGGGATCCATTAGTTTCAAGCCCAATATACAATCTTCTACACCATTTACTAAGTATGGAGTTAAAGAATTTATTTTATTTACGTAATGGCTCTAGTAATGATGACAACCCATTATGGTCGATCTCTTGCATCAACGCTAACAAACGACCTACCTCATTTTTTGGAAATCCCCCGCGAGCAAACCAATTAAGGTATTGGCCTGGCAAGTCGGCAATTATCCTGCCTTTGTATTTTCCATAAGGCATGGTTAAAGTCACTAGGCGTTTTAAGTCATCGGCATTCATAGACACAATTATGCCACTCAATCCTTATGTATTATCGTGATTATTCTCAAATAAGCACTCCACAATTACTGTGGGTAACTATGTGGGCTGTATGGGGATATAGTCGCTAAGTCACTGGTAGGAATAGATAAGGCCGAAATGTTGAATATTTAAACAATAACAATAATATCGATTTTTTAAATGCTATTTTTTGTGTAGTGATGCTTAATTGGCACCAATCATTTTTGACTGATTATTTTGTTAAAAAAATATTTGTAAGTCAGTCAAAAAATTAGGTCTCAAATTATAATAATTAACATGTTCAGACTCCCAAGCACTGCCACTGCACCATTTTGCCCATCTGAAGTTCGTGGTAGCGTTGATATTCCGATTGATGCATCATTTTGGCAGAAAATGCTGAGTTTTTCTGGTCCTGGGCTACTCATTTCTGTAGGGTATATGGACCCAGGCAATTGGGCGACAGATATTCAAGCTGGCGCTAAATATGGATATGCATTGCTTTGGATGGTCGTCATCTCAAGCATTGCAGGGATGTTGCTACAAACGCTAAGTTTACGCCTAGGCTTAGTTGCGCAAAAAGACTTAGCTCGAGCTTGTCGTGATCATTACAGCCGGCCAGTAAGCTTGATGCTATGGTTAATGGCTGAGCTTGCTATTATTGCCTGCGATGTGGCTGAGGTACTTGGTAGCGCATTGGCACTACACTTACTGTTTGATTTAACGCTCATTTCAGGCATCATCATTACTGCATTTGATATGCTGATTGTACTTGGTTTAAAAGGTCATGGTTTTCGTCAAGTAGAAGCAATCATACTCGGATTAATTGTCACTATTGCAGCTTGCTTTACCGTAGAGTTGATCTTAGTAGGTCCCGATTTAGTAGCCATGAGTAAAGGTTTAGTACCCAACTTTGACATATTACGTGACCCACAAGGTATTTTCTTGGCTATTGGCATTTTAGGCGCCACGGTCATGCCGCATAATCTTTACTTGCACTCATCTATCGTGCAAACACGGCATATTGCAAAAGATGAAAGCTCAAAACGTGATGCACTCAAGCTTTCGACTATCGATGCTATCGCTTCACTTTCTTTTGCATTGTTAGTCAATGCCGCAATCCTTACCCTTGCTGCCTCAGCATTCCATTTTAGTGGTCACCATGAGGTGACTGAAATTCAAGATGCATATCATCTACTCGACCCTATTGTAGGCGGTACATTAGCCTCCGTATTGTTTGGTATCGCTTTATTAGCATCAGGTCAAAGCTCGACCTTTACGGGGACCATTGCGGGCCAAATAGTCATGGAAGGATTTTTAAATATTAAGATCCCCTGCTGGCAACGCCGCTTAATCACAAGGTCTATTGCATTAGTACCAGCAATATTTGGCATCATGTGGCTAGGCGAAGCTGGCGTAGGTAAGTTACTTATTGCAAGCCAAGTAGTGCTAAGCTTGCAATTGCCTTTTGCAATTTGGCCTTTAATTAAATTTACAAGCGACCGAAAGTTAATGGGCATATTTGCTAATGGCCTTAAAACCAAAGTAATCTCATGGTCTGTGTTTGTAACAATTAGTATGGCTAATCTTTGGCTACTAATATCGATTTTTTCTTGATTTTTTCTTGATTTAATCTAATTTAACTTATGCAATTTTTTAATTTATCAATCTTTAAGTCTTATATAAAACTAAGCTTATTTATTACATTTCTATGCTGTCGTGCACTAAGCTAATTAATAAAATTACATGTACCAATTAATAGGCCATGAAACAATCAAAATACCTAGTAACACGGCTATAAATGGTTACTTAGCAATCAATGATTATTCACCAAACTGAGAATTTTTACTGTAAAATTTAAAAATGTTACATTATTATGCTTAAGTAATATTCAATCTAAAACCTTATTTACGAATAAAAGCCTGTCGATAACAGGCTTTTTTATTGATTATAATTTACAGTAAATTTAAAGATTCAACTAAATATCCTTCATTATGACAGCTTACAAAGTAGATGTGCTATTAGTAGGAAGCGGCGTGATGAGTGCGACACTAGCTTCGCTATTGGCTGAGCTAGATGGCTCATTGAGCATGATAATGGTCGAGCGACTTGCGAATGTGGCAGCAGAAAGCACAGATGCTTGGAACAATGCTGGCACGGGCCACGCAGGTTATTGTGAACTTAACTACACGCCGATGAGTGCTAATGGAAGCATTGATATTAGCTGTGCTTTAGCTATTAATGCATCATTTGAAACGTCTTTACAGTTTTGGTCTTATTTAGTGGAAAATGATAAGCTTCCTGCCCCTAAAAATTTCATTAACCCTACTCCCCATTTGAGCTTTGTTTGGGGAGATGCAGACGTTGGTTTTTTACGTAAACGTTATGATTTACTTAAATCACATCACTTGTTTCAAGACATGGAGTTTAGTGATAATCACGAGACATTAAAATCGTGGATGCC
>JAYTHN010000331.1:0-3562 GCA_043732505.1 Methylotenera sp. | reverse complement strand
GGGCTGAAAATAGCAGCTACGCCTTCATTTTTAAGTTCTTCTATATGGATTTGTGGAATCACTCCACCAGCGACCACCTGAATTCTTTTTTCTTGACTGTTGAGAGGATTCAATGCATTGAGCGCATGAATTAGCGCTGGCAATAATGCTGAATGTGCACCTGCCAAAGATGATGTCCCAACAATATCAACATTTAATTGCATTGCATGATTAGCTACTTGCTGTGGTGTTTGAAAAAGCGCTGCTTGATGCACTTCAAACCCAGCATAACTCAGCGAAGTGGCAATAATGTTAGCGCCCCTATCATGGCCATCTTGACCAAGTTTAGCGATTAACAAGCGAGGCTTGAGCTTTAGTTTGATGGAGAGTTGTGTGACTTTTTGACAAGTATCTAGCCAATCTTCATTATTTTGCATGTGCTCGTTGTAAACGTTATTCACATGACAGGAGACAGCAGAATGTCGTTGCCAAACAGTTTCTAAGGCAGCAATACATTCACCCATCGTAGCCCGCTCTCTCATTGCACTAATCGCGGCTTCTAGCAAATTGCCGTTTTTTTGTTTGGCTGTATTGCTTAATTGATTAAGCGAGCGTCTAACCGCTAGCTGATCTCGATTAGCTCTTAGCGAGGCTAGTTGCTTAATTTGATGATCACGTATTTTTTGATTATCAATCATCAAATGTTTTTCTAATATTTGCGCGTGTTGATCGATATTTTGATTTAAACCAATAATGACGCGTTCCTTAGTATCAATATTTGCTTGAATTCTAGCCGCATTTTCTTGAATACGTGCGCTTACCCAACCTGATTCTAAAGCGGCTATCACGCCGCCCTCATTGTCAATTTTCGACATCATGGTTTTAACTTGTTCGATGACTTGGGCTATGAGCGACTCCATCATATATCAACCTGCCCACGGGTCTATAACATCACAAATGCCAGTCTCAGCTTGCATAATGAGCTGTGTGCTACGTGCTAATCTAGACGGACCTGCAGATGGAAGTGAGATTGCTTCATCATAAGCATTGGTATGTAGTGATTGCGTGCCTCCAAATGCTGCTGCCATTGCTTGTATAGTTGTTCTGACAACATTATTCATTGGTTCCTGTGCTACAAGAGACCAGCCTGAAGTTTGGCAATGCATACGTAGTGCTTTGGCTTTTTCAGTCGTTGCACCTAAGCCCTCTACTATTTCGCACCAAAGCACTCGCGCGGCGCGCAGTTAAGCAATTTCCATATAAAAATCGGAGCCTACGCCGAAAAAAAAGCTCAGCTGACCACAGAATTTGTCAATATCCAAGCCGCGCATTTGTGCTTCTTTAGCATAAGCCTGTCCATTGACTAAGCTTAGCGCTAGTTCAAGTGTAGTATCTGCGCCAGCTTCTTGAAGATGATAGCCGGAGATTGACATCGCGTTAAAGCGTGGCATGTGTTTAGCGATATATTCCACTACATCCGTCGCAATACGCATAGAAGGTTGTGGCGAGAAAATATAGGTGTTGCGCACCATAAATTCTTTAATAATATCATTTTGAATAGTGCCACTTAGCGCGTGTGTTGGAATGCCAGACTCTTCTGCTGCAACAATAAATGCTGCCATAATAGGCAATACTGCGCCACTCATGGTCATGGAGACGGATACTTTATCTAGCGGAATATCAGCCATTAAACGCTTCATATCCTCAACGCTATCAATCGCCACGCCTGTCAAACCTACGTCTGCACTCACTAGTGGGTGATCTGAGTCATAGCCGCGATGCGTTGGTAAATCAAAAGCGACTGACAGGCTTTGGCTACCTTGCGCCAATGCCTCATGAAATAGTTGATTAGTATCATTGGCGTCACCAAACCCTGCATATTGCCTTATTGTCCAATGCTTGCCTGAATACATGGTTTTATATGGACCACGTAAAAAAGGTGCAGCTCCTGGTAAAGAGTCCAGATGCGGTAAGTTTTGAATATCTTGTGCTGTATAGAGTGGTTTGATTTTTAGATGATTAAAACCGTCTGTATCTTGCGCTTTATCATCACTTTTATCAGACGCATTTTTAATTGAAGCGTGTTGCGAGGCAACATTAAAACGTTGCCTAGTTTTTATCATATTGGTTTTCATCATATGCTTAGTCATTACAACCCATTTCTTTATGGGTAAATACATCTGCAATTTTTAAACCGCTGCCACTGTAAACTTCACACTAGTAAGTCATGCTTACATCATTAGATTTTAGTGCACACAATCTAATTTTTATAATATCACCAACATTGATATTGCCGTAAAAAAATAGGTCTCTGTCAACAATATTTGGCAGGTTTCTTGTCGATTTTTCGCTAAACACTTTATTGCAAGCCCAAGCCCATTCTGCACGATCGATAAACGCCTGAAAACTTGCAAAGTACAAAAAATTAGCCCCATTGAAATCACTATTAGGGCATGGTGAAAACTCAATCTCTTGCATGGTAGTTTTTGACATTTGAGCAATGCCCATATGCGATACCCAGTCATTAGTACGTATCTTCTTACATTGTTGCATTAAAGATTTCACTTCTTTTATAGACTCTGTTTGATTTGAGTCTGCAAAATTAGCACGTGTTACGGATTGGTTATTGCCAGCTTCACGACGAAATACAAACGTAGATAGCATTTGTACATTTGAATGTAGTACGCTTTGTACTTTGACATCATGCATACTGAAATGCCGTGCTTGACCAGCGCGAGATACTTGACTGGAAATAGTAAACGCTTGATTTTCGGCGACGTTATTTAGTTTGGCCGATGAAATACGTACCACTGTAAAAGCCGCATAGGACTTATTGCCATTGATGTCATGAAAATTAGGTTGCTGTTTGCCAGATAATCTAGCCAAACCCATCCAATGTCGATGACCGTACTCCTTTAGCATCCAGTTTTCAGATAGGCCAACATATGCTAGTTGTGGCATTCCAGCTAAATAGGTTCCTGTGTCAGTATATAAAAGCCCATCAAATAGGCTGTCCACGTCAACGATTTTGAGTATTGTCGACTGCATTAAGCAACCGCCATTACTCTTGCGCTGGCAGGTACCATTTGCCGCTCATTTATACTGTCTGCCAAATAATGTGCATTCCGGTCTATGCCTGAAAAACGGCCTGAACCCCAAGTATGCAGGCATGGTAGGCCTAGGAAATAGAGGCCAGGATGTGCTGTAATGCCACGGTCATGTTCGGGATTACCGCGACCATTAAAAACGGGTGCATCTACCCAGCTAAAATCCTGCCTAAAACCAATGCACCAAATAATACTAGTGATACCTGCCTCAGCAATATCAAGTTCGGTGCGTTCAACGCTTGGTTGCCATACTGCTTCATATACCTTACCTGGAGGCGCTTCGCTTCACGCCAAGAGCCTTTCGCAAATAGTCAATATTACGTGTTGCAAACACGGCCTTAGGCGCAATTTCATTTTTAGTGTTAGAAGCCATTGGCGGCACCATTGCCGTTAATTACGGGGTAATTAACGCACTTTGGGCGATTCTTGCTGTTGGCGTGATTATCTTTTAACGGGTCTACCTATTAGCTACTATG
>JAYTHN010000330.1:0-3570 GCA_043732505.1 Methylotenera sp. | reverse complement strand
CTTAGTAAATTCAATAAGTTAAACCCACTTTTTTTCATCATCATTGCATGCTCAATGTGATAATCAATTGCTCTAGATGTTTTACAAACTACAAATATCTTATAACTTTATATAACACCTTAGCTATTGAATCAATACATACTACTCTATTGTTTCCCACGCATTGATTGTTTTGTCTGGTGGCAGATGGTTGTAATGATAGTAACGACCACCAAGCCATAAGCACGATCCAATCACTGCAAACGTCAATTGTCCCAAAGCTAACCAAAGTACAGAATGTACTAAAAATGGTGCAACTAGGCCAGAAACTACTGCACCTAGCATTATTTGCGTGAAAGACTGACAAGATGCCACAGTTCCCCGAATATTTGGAAACAAATCCATAACTAACAGAGTAAGGGTGGGTGCAATAAGTGACATGCCTAGCGTATAAAAAAACAGAGGAATCACAGACCAAGGGATAGCTGGGGGAAAGAAAAGGTGATAAGTAACGTTTGCAAGTGATGCACTGATGAGCAGAAAGTAACCTGTAAACATGAGTTTAGAAATGGCAATTTTGCCTGCTAGTCTATTGGCAGCTAATGCCCCTAAAAAAATACCACCAACCGCTGGTATGAACTGCCATGCAAATTGGTCTGGCCCCAAGCCTAGATGTTTGGTAATAAAAACAGGCGCTGCGGCTACATAAAGAAATAATCCTGCAAAGTTAAAAGCAATTGCGCCTGACTTCATTTGAAATATTGGTGAGCGAAATATCTTCTTGTAACTAAATGCCAAAAACTGTGGATTGAAAGGCGTACGTTTTTCAATGGGTAAGGTTTCTGGTAATTTTTTGTAACAAAACCATAGTAGTAATGAAGTATAAGCAAATAAGACCAGAAAAATAGTACGCCAATCATAAAGTTTTACAATCCATCCTCCGAGAATCGGTGCGATTGCTGGGGCAATAGAAAATATCATGGTGACTAGTGATAAAAGTCGCGCTGCTGGAATATCAGAGTAAACGTCACGAATAATCGCTCTTCCTACCACAACACCCGCTCCCGCTGATAAGCCTTGCAGCATTCTAAAAGCCCATAAATACTCTACACTGTGCGCGGCTGCACAGCCTAGTGTGGCGACAGCAAATACAGCTAATGACATCAAAATAATATTACGTCTGCCGAATGCATCTGAAAGTGAGCCGTGCCATAAAATCATAATGGCAAACGAAAACATATAGGCTGTTAATGTTTGCTGTACTTGTATTAGGCTTGCGCCTAAAGATGTTTCTATATTCGGAAAGGCTGGAAGATAAGTGTCTACTGAGAATGGGCCTAACATGGCGAGCCCAGCTAACATTAATGCCAGCATGTTGCTAGAAGGAAGTGCAACAACACCAGAATTGGTAAGCGGTATTTTTACTGGATTAATTGACATTCATTGACTGCTTTTTTATTATTGGGATTGCTGATTCGCGATTAAATCAAGTGTCCAAGTTTTAATTGCTTAGTTTTTAAGTATTTATGGTTCATTTCATTTGGGCTAACTTTTAATGGTACAAGGCTTTTAACCAAAATACCTGCATCTTCGAGCGCGTTCTTTTTATCTGGATTATTGCTCATTAACTTAATTGAAGTGACTCTAAAATCGAGGAGTATCTCCGCTGCGGCTTCAAATTTACGTTTATCAATAGGAAGTCCGAGCGCAATATTCGCTTCTACGGTATCTAAGCCGCCATCTTGCAGGGCGTAAGCACGAATTTTGTTTGTTAAGCCAATACCCCTGCCTTCATGGTCGCGCAGATAAATGATAACGCCAGTACCTTCTGCTGTGATTTTTTGTTGCGCAAGTACTAACTGCTCTCCACAATCGCAACGTTTTGAAGAAAAAATATCCCCAGTCAAGCATTCAGAGTGTACGCGTGTGAGTACATTCTCTTTTTCACTCACATCACCCATTACTAGCGCTACATGCTCTACTGAGGTTTTAACGTCTTGATATACATGGATTAAATAATCTCCGAATGCTGTTGGTAGCTGGGAGGTAGAGACTCTAATTATATTACTCATTCATTATCTTTAATTTAACGGACTTATATTCTGCCGTGGGTATCAGCTCGGGTATTAAGCAGTTCTAGCAGCAATTATATGCCCCCTTAACAATGGTGTCTTCAACATGTTTAGAATGAATAGGGCGTTAATGCGGAAAGCCTGCTTATATGATCAACTTGAAACTATACTGCACGCCGCAAGAACTCTCAGCAAAAGCGGCAATCTGATTTAAATGTAAGGATTGCGCTTTGTTGCCGACATACAAACAAGAAACCAGTGGTTTAATTTTAGAGATGGAGGATATATGAAAGCAATAGCGCCAATGAGTAATGAGCATTTAGAAAGTGTATTAACCGCTAGGCGTACTTTTCTTAGGGTTGGAGTAACAGCTTTAGTACTGAACTCCGTATTAGGTAAAGCTATGGCTACAACGCCTAGCAACGATAAGATAATTAATATTAAGAAAAATCAAACTGTTTTGATAGAGAAATTTTCAGCAACTGGAAAAAGTGAGGGAATGATGCAGATACCTAAAGTAATTAAAACCGATGCCGAATGGCATAAACAATTACCTTATGAGTCATACCAAGTGGCAAGGCAAGCTGGCACAGAAGCACCATTTACAGGTAAATATTGGAATAATCATGCCAGTGGCGTTTATCGTTGTATTTGTTGTGATACGCCATTATTTGATGCTAAAACCAAGTTTGAATCTGGTACAGGCTGGCCAAGCTTTTGGCAGCCGATTGCTGCTCAAAACGTAGCCAAAAGTACTGATAACAGTTTGGGTATGCAGAGGGATGAAGTTACATGCAGCGTCTGCGATGCGCACTTAGGGCATGTATTTAATGATGGCCCCAAGCCAACGGGCTTACGCTACTGCATGAATTCAGTATCGCTAAAATTTGTGCCTCATGCTTAATCAAGCTATTTGATTGACCATCTCGGCAAGTCTAATTAACCACATTTAAGAGGATGAGGCCATGTTATTTTTGAAAATAAAATTTTTTCTAAAAGCCCGTTCACCCAACCAGTATATATTTACACTAATATTGGGTGTGGCATGCTTTGCTTGGCAACCGTTAATTAGTGCCGCTGAAGTTGCTACGGTGATTGGCCCACCTACGCTCGACTCTCCTAAAGCATCCGTCAATAAGTTACAAAAAGCCACTATCGCTGGTGGTTGCTTTTGGGGAGTGCAAGGCGTATTTGAGCATGTAAAAGGTGTGCGTAAAGTGGTATCTGGTTACTCTGGAGGTGATAAATCAACTGCTTATTACGAGCAAGTGAGTACGGGCACTACAGGTCACGCGGAATCTGTACAAATAACTTTTGACCCCACTGAAGTTTCTTATGGAAAACTACTACAAATCTATTTTTCAGTAGCACATGATCCAACAAAGCTGAACAGGCAAGGTCCTGATGCTGGCACTCAATATCGCTCTGCTATTTTTTATAATGATGAGGCTCAAAAAAATATCGCTCAAGCCTATATTGTGCAATTAAATAAATCACATGCATTCACGCATGAAATCGT
>JAYTHN010000329.1:0-3570 GCA_043732505.1 Methylotenera sp. | reverse complement strand
CATAATCTAGACAATACTCAGTTAATTTCAGCTGAAGTGCTGATAGAAAAAGAAGCGCTGTTTAGTAGCGCAGAAGTTGAAGTAGCTAATATTGATAAATTAATAGCAAATACATTACATAACGAGCGGGGGGTTAATGCAACACTAAAAAATAGTCGAGAGTTGCAACAAGCGCAGCAGCGTGAACTACATGTATTAGAAGCTGAAATTAGCTCTCTAACTAAAATTCAGCACGCAACAAAAAATGGTAATACTGAAGCGATCTTAGTTGCTTGGCTAAAAAACACTGGTTTAGAAAGTAGTGCCAGAATTTGGCAAGGTGTAAGCATTAAATCTGGCTGGGAAACTGCGCTAGAGGCTGTGTTAGGCGTTAGGTTGAATGCGATTGTGCATAGTGAGTTAAATTATAAAAACAAGCCGCCAGCAGCATTAACAATTGCATTAACAGCGAGTGATAATCTCACTCAGCCTGATAAAACAAAAAACACTTCTTTGTATCACTTAATAGAAAAAGTGAATTCAAATTATCAGGCAGTGTTGCAAGATTGGCTGGAAGGTGCATTTTTGTTGGGTGATGGCGCAGATGTTACTTCGGCTAGAATGAAACTTAGTAATGGTGAATGTTTGGTCAATAAAGCGGGTGATATTTATACGCGGCATAGCGTTACATACTTTGGCGCGCAATCATTAATGCATGGTGTATTAGAAAGGCAGGCTCAGCTTGAAGCTTTGCAAAAACAACTGCCAAACTTACAAGAAAGTTTAGCCAATGTAAATCAAGATATAGTGCAGCAGGAGCTAAAGTTACAAGCGTCACGTACAGAACATCATATACATAATCTGCAGTTAAAAACTGCAACTCAACAAGCACATCAACTTAATTTAGTGCTACAACAACTTAAACAACAGCAGGCTAACACTTTGCAACGACAAAAAACATTGCAGGTAGATGTTGGTTTGGCATCTGAAAAGTTACTAAAACTTAAGCTAGAGCTTGCTGCTAAAGAACAATCAGTGAATGAAATTTCAATAGGTTTAAGCCAATTGCAAGCTGAAAAGTCATTAGCAGAAACCAACAAGCAAGCGGCTGAATCCGTCTTTAATGAGGCGCGTAATGTATTGCAGACAATTGAACGTACATATCAGGAAAAGATATTTAATTTAAAATTAAATAACAACAATATCAATGAATTAAATAATAAAATTAATAATTTACATGAAGAAAATATTAGCCTTAAATTGCTTTGTAATGAGGTTGAAGCCACATTAGCTGTAACTAAAATGCAAACACTAAAGACTAATTTAGAATGCGCTTTGAATCTCAAGCAACAATATGAGCAACGATTAGTAGATGCCCGCAATAAAATGAGTGAATGCGAGCAAGCACTGCAGCAACATGAGCGCATGCGTATGCAAAATGAACAGTTGTTGCATCCGCTGCGAGATAAACTTGAGGCGAGCCGCTTGTCCGAACAAGAAGCGCGTTTGTATTTTATGCAATGCCAAACTGAATTAGCGACATCTAATATTATTGAGTTCCAACTCGCAGAAAATCTTGAGTCGTTAAAAGTAAATAATGCTGATGGTTTTTGCAAAGTTAGTGATTTAGAAAGAAAGAGAAACAAACTAACGATAGATATTGAAGAATTAGGGGCGGTTAACCATGCGGCTATACAAGAGTTAGAGACCGAGCAAACTCGTAAGCAGTATTTGGATAGTCAATGTAAAGACTTGACTGATGCAAGCGAAACGCTAGAAGATGCGATTCGTAAGATAGATAAAGAGACAAGAGGCCGCTTGCAAGCTACGTTTGATGAGGCGAATCTACATTTTAATGACTTATTCACCACTTTATTTGCTGGTGGCCAAGCGCGTTTAGTGTTGCTCGGAGAAGAGATACTAGACACTGGCATGCAGGTATTTGCACAGCCGCCAGGCAAGAAAAATAGTACGATACATTTACTTTCTGGGGGTGAAAAGGCATTAACGGCACTGGCTTTGGTATTCGCCTTGTTTAGATTGAATCCAGCACCATTTTGCTTGATGGATGAAGTCGACGCACCTTTGGATGACAGTAATACCGAGCGTTTTTGTGCAATGGTAAAAAAAATGTCAGAAAAAACGCAGTTTTTATACGTGAGTCATAATAAAATAACCATGGAAATGGCGCAGCAATTGATAGGTGTTACTATGCAAGAGTCTGGTGTTTCGCGTATTGTAGACGTGGATATGGAAGCGGCGGTGCGGATGGTCGAACAGTTAACTATTACTTGAATGACAAAAATATTAAAGAAATGTTGAAAGCTAGGTTTAAATGAGTAATTTGCAAATGCTATTGATTGTTATTGGTGCATTAATTATTGCAGCGGTCGTTATTGTGAATTGGTGGCAAGAAAAACGATTTCATAAACAAGTGGAAAGTAGTTTTTCGTCATTAAAACGAGATGCTTTGCTTGATGAGCCTAATCTAGAAGCAACTAATCTAGCGGTTGCGTCTAGACTTGATGCTGCTAATTTACAAGAGGCTAAATATCATGAAGAAGATGCCTTTGATAATCCATCCTCAGAGACGGATTTCTCATTCGATATTGATGCGATTGAAGCTAAATCAATTGATGAGACTTATTCACGGCCTGCCAATAGTAAAGCGACTAAATATGATATTTATACTCAAATTGATAGTAATCCAGATGTGAATTTAAACGTTAAGCTAGCGCAACATGATGATATTAAAGCTATATTTGAAGATGCTTTTAGTTTTGTTAAAAAAGGTGAGCATGCTAAGCCTTCGTTTTATACAGACAATGCTGATACGCAAAACATTGATATGCAAGATGAACACGCTCAAGAAACCTCGCATATCAATGAATTTAAAAAATTCAACGATGCTGGAATTAGCATGCCAAAAGCAGAGTCGCTATATTCGAGTAATAACGACTCAGATGAGCCCGAATTTGATCTTCCTGCCAGTTTACATAACCAAATAGATTTAACGGCAATACTATATTTAGCGATTGAAACTCCATTTAATCTACTTGAAAACAGCTTAAATAGCTTACTGAATGGTTATGATAAGCCGATTTTTGTGCACCTGCTAACGCCAAACAAAGAATGGTATTTATTCAGCGATGCTATATCCAATCAACAAATTGCCGCCAATCAACTTGTGTCTAAGATTGCTTGTAGTATTCAGTTAGCCGATCGAGCTGGTGCAGTAACAAGAAACACTTTAAATCGATTTCAGTTGGCGGTAGAAACTACTGGATTAGACATGAATGCGCATGTGGAATGGCAAAGTACAGGTGATGCGCTAGCAACAGCAACAGCATTAGATACATTTTGTATTGAGGTAGATAAAACTATTGGTTTTCACCTTGTGCATGGTGAGAATGGTGCATTCACCGGCACTAAACTTAGAGGTTTAGCTGAAGCGCAAGGCTTAGTATTAAAGTCAGATGGTGCATTTAAATATTTTGATGAAGCATTGGATGATGCTTCAATCAATACTCATAATAAAAGTAAACATACCTCTTTTATTATGTTTAACCGTGATGACCATCCATTTAGCCC
>JAYTHN010000328.1:0-29368 GCA_043732505.1 Methylotenera sp. | reverse complement strand
AATATTCCATTTTTAACCAAACATATATTGCAGTACTAGGGAAAAAACTCATGACCTATTGAATAAAGGAAATGATAATGTTAAGCGAACAAAAGCTAACTAGGCTGCAATTTATCTCCTCTGCTACCACAATGGCCACTTTGCCTTTAATCGGTCAGGCTATGAACCCCGCTAGCGCATCGGATTCTAATGAAAAGTATGATACAACAGTGGTTAAAGTTTGACGTCCAATAACAGCGCCATTAACTAATCAAATATTGTTAAAACGCGAGCTAGTGCGCTACACAACACTGGCGGCATCTAGCCACAATACGCAGTGTTGGAAATTTAAAATACAACAAAACAGCATAGTTGTTTTGCCTGACTTTACACGGCGTTGCCCAGCAGTGGATCCTGATAATCATCACCTTTTTGTATCACTTGGTGCGGCGACCGAAAACTTGCTACAAGCTGCTTTATATAATGGTTTACATGGTGAAATTAATGTTAATGATGATGCTATGCAATCCATCAATATTGATTTATTGCCTACTAAACCCATTGAATCGCCGTTGTTTAAGGCGATACCGCACAGGCAATGCACTCGGGCAGAATATGACAGCAAACCACTTTAGGCAGAAGAATTAAAGCTACTAGCGCTCGCAGGTACGGGTAACGGCGTGCAAATTTGTTACATACCAAAAAACAAGCCATGGAAAATATTTTAGAGTATGTAGTGGCAGGCAATAGCGCACAGATGCACGACCCTGCATTTATGGCCGAATTAAAATCTTGGATACGCTTTAATAGTCAAGACGCTGTTCGCACTGGGGATGGATTGTATAGTGCCGCATCGGGTAATCCATCTTTACCTAAATGGCTAGGGGGTTCGTTATTTGATTTATTTTTTAATGCGCGCAGTGACAATGACCAATATGCCAAACAGCTTCGTAGCTCCGCTGGCGTGGCTATTTTTGTATCAAATGCCAATGATCGCGCGCATTGGTTAGAAGTTGGCCGCTGTTATGAGCGTTTTGCTTTGCAAGCCACTGCTTTGGGTATTCGCAGTGCATTTGTAAATCGAGCAGTAGAAGTGCCAGAAGTAAGATAACAATTTGCCAATTACCTTAAAGTAGATGAAAAAACAGGCACAAGCAGAATAGATTTAGTCGTTAGATTTGGTCGAGGTCGCAGCATGCCACAATCACTACGACGACCAATTGATGCTGTGCTCATTTAATTAATATTTTTGACAACACATATAGAAGTTACTGCGTCATGCTGCAGCAGGCAACCGCACAGCGTTTGCAAGACTCAGCACAATGCTGACAATGATCCATAGCATGTTTGCCACATTCCGCAGCACATTTTTTGCAAATTTCGCCACATAAAAAACTAATAGCATGTAAGTGCGAATCGTTTCTGGCAATAGCTTGAGCGGTATGGCGACACATATCAGCACATTCCATATCCAATAAAATACAACTCACCATCGCTTTAGGATCATCTTCTTTTAAACATAAAGTCGCACATTGCAAACAAGCTGCAGCACATTCGTTGCATGCATTTAAGTAAGCGGTTTCCATTTGGGTGAGCATTCTAATTTCCAATATTTGACTTCAGTCTTGTACTATGAAAGTTTATATTTTTGTTGTCCGTGCGCTAACTCACTTAATCAATATTTGAAATATCCAGTGACTATACCTATAAATAAAAATATAAATAATCGTGGATTACTAATAGTTTATATTTGTTAACTTATTTCTTATGACTGATAACAAGCGTAGAGCTTACAAGATCTAAATATTGATTAATTTTATGACAACTGTACGTTTGCGCACTGACCTCTAATTAGATAAGCTTTAAATTAGTAATTTAATTAATACAGACTATGGTGTTTTATTTTCGCAATAGTACTAAATAAGCTTGGTGCTGATTTGGAATGGACTCAGTTTGCAGATCGACAGCCGAGTGCTGGTCAGATTCGTGTAAAAGTAAGTGCTTGTGGTGTTTGTCGCACCGACTTACATGTTGTTGATGGCGAGCTCCCAAATCCATTTTTGCCTATTATCCCTGGTCATGAAATAGTTGGGCGTATCGATTTGATCGGGACTGGTGTCAATGGATTGATAATAGATCAAAGAGTAGGTATTCCATGGTTAAGTCACACTTGTGGGGTTTGTTCATACTGCTTAAGCCAACAGGAAAATCTTTGTGACACGCCTATTTTTACTGGGTACACACGTGATGGTGGCTTTGCAACATCAGTCATTGCAGATGCACAATATGCTTTCCCCTTAGGTGAAGAAGGTGACGATATTGCATTAGCTCCCCTACTCTGCGCTGGTTTAATTGGCTGGCGTTCTTTAGTGATGGCTGGATCAGGCAAGAACATCGGGCTTTATGGCTTTGGAGCGGCTGCACATATTCTTGCACAAGTTGCGCATTCGCAAGGCCGGTCAATATTCGCCTTTACAAAAGATGGTGATTTTAAAACGCAACAATTCGCGCGAAATTTGGGTGTTAAATGGGCTGGGAGCTCAGCTGAGCCTCCTCCTCAACAGTTAGATGCAGCGATTATATTTGCAGCCGCAGGTGAGCTTGTTTCTTTAGCACTTAAGGCTGTTAGAAAAGGTGGTCGTGTTGTCTGTGCGGGCATTCATATGTCAGATATCCCGAGTTTTCCATATAACATTCTATGGGAAGAGCGACAAATCGTTTCTGTTGCCAACTTAAAGCGCCAAGATGGTTTAGATTTTCTTAATATTGCCACTAAAATTGGCATTAACACAACAACAACGACTTACCCGCTTAATCAAGCCAATCAGGCACTTGCAGATCTACGTGCGGGTAACTTTGATGGTGCTGCGGTACTGATACCTTAATATTGCAATGCTAACACGCTAAATAAAGCGGCATCAAATTGCATGTGTTGTTTTAATGTAAGCTATGCGGCTAAACTAATTTTGGCGAAAGTTTGTGTAGACAAGCTAAGATTTATTTCAGCCAATTTTCCAAAGCTATTATGAAAAGCTCAGTTTATTTTCGTCAATTGATGTTTCATGTGTATTAGCAATCTCAGCATTATTTTGAAGCAAAATATTTTTTGCTTTTTGGGCTTCATCATATGTGCCATGTAAAATCAGCAAAAATTTATCGGCTTTAAGCGCAGTCTCATAACGTAATACGCTATCGTGAGGAATGCCAATGTCAGCGAATGCGCCAGCTATTGCACTAAAGCCGCCAACCACCACTGCAGTTTCAAGTGCGCCAAGTAGCCAGCTGACAAGCGGACCACCAACTGCAATTGGCCCTATACCAAGGATAAAAAAGAACGCAGAGCCAAATAATGCCCCATACCCAGCCCCAGAACAGGCCATTTTTTCCCCAACTAGCCATTCGATCTCTCGTATTGTAGTAACCAACTACATTTTCTTCTGTATGATAGTCTTTAGCAATCACAGAAAGCTTTTTCATGTCAAAAGCAAGGCGCTGCAATTCTTTAACGGCACTTTCAGCACCTTGATGGTTAGAGAACACGCCTACAGCTAGACTATTATTTTCAGACATGATTTTTTTCCAAATTTGTGATGATAGATTCCAATATCTTTGGTTTTTAATAGACCGTCTGTTCGGCGCAACACATAGGTGAAGATAGTCTTACTTTAGCCAGTATAAAGTGGATTTTCATTTCTTGAGTTGATTGCGGATGGATAGCAACTCACTCTGACGATCTGTACTTGCTATGGGATAAGCCATTTTAAGTTCTTCGAGGCTATCAAGAAGAATTTGCGAAACAATTAACCTGGCGCTCTTCTTATCATCTGCGGGGACCACGTACCAAGGTGCTTTTTCGGTACTAGTCGCAGCTAGACTACTTTCATACGACATCATGTACTGTTTCCAAAAGTCCCTTTCTTTCATGTCAGCTGCGCTGAATTTCCAGTTTTTTTGGGGATTGTCGATATGTTCGAGAAAACTTTTGCGTTGTTCTTCTTTTGATAGATGTAGAAAAAACTTCAAGATGCGAGTGCCATTGATGTCGAGATGCCGGTCTAGATTGTTAATTGAGCGATAGCGATCATGCCAGATAGACTGCTGCACTCTTTCTTGCCCGGGCACCCCTTCATTTTTTAAAATTTCCGGATGTACCCGGGCGATCAACACTTCCTCGTAATATGAGCGGTTAAAGATACCTATCCGACCTCTCTCAGGTAATTCACGGGTGGTGCGCCAAAGAAAATCATGCTGTAGTTCGATTGGACTAGGATGTTTAAAGCTAAAAACTTGACAGCCTTGTGGATTGACACCAGACATCACATGTTTAATAGCGCCATCTTTTCCAGCCGCATCCATCGCCTGATAAATCAAAAGAAAAGCATAGCGATTAGAAGCATAAAGAGGCTGTTGCTGTGAGTTTAGTTGCTTAATATGCTCTTTAAGAATTTTTTTATATTGTTTTTTTGAGTTGTAAACTGGTTCAATAATCGTCGGCCATTATTGTAGGTCAACCTTGTCGCCTTGCTTAACTGAAAATCCTTTGAGTTAATTTTCATGCTTAGTCCGTTAATAATCTATTGTGCGTACGCATGATAACTTTCTGGTTCTTATTAAATTTTAGCGCTATCGCAATCATCACGCGATTTACTTAGGTATAAGGCGTTAGCAACGATCAACAAAATGAGTATGGGTACATGCAGGCTGTAGCAAAGTAGTCGGGCATCTACAGACTTCAAACAATCTTAATCCTTACAAATATGCACACTATGTTTATGTTCAGAATAAGTGCGAACATAAGGGCTGTTGGAAGTTTGTATTGATGGCTGAGATTTAAGCCACTCAGCATAGCTAATTCGCGGAAGCTCAAATCTATCTTGGGTACGACAATATACAGAGGGTGAACCAAGTCGTCCTAATAGAGCAAAGTTTTTAATCTTCAAATTTTCGTCAATGAACTGATCATCAATATGAAACATGACAACCTCACCAATAAAGAGTGTATTTTCTACAAGGGGCTGAATGCTATGCAGTTTGCATTCGAGACTTGCGTGTGCCTCTAATATTCTAGGAGACTTAATAAAAATAGATGGTTCTGCATGCAAATGTGCTGCCTTCACCTCACTTTGTTCTTCAGGAAAATCAACAGCAGAAATATTCATAGCATTTAGCAACTCTTCATGAACTAGATTCACAACAAAATCTCTACTTATATTGATATTATTCGCTGTATCTTTAGGTTTGCCATCTGCCTTAAAACCGATACTTATAATGATATAAAGTGGATTTGTGCCTACGGCATTAAAAATGCTAAATGGTGCAAGGTTGATTACGCCCATATTGCTTATACTACTCACCCAAGCGATAGGACGAGGTATAACCAGATTGGTTAATAAATGGTAATTCTCGTCACTAGTATGAAGTGTTGGGTATATGTTCATATAAAGTTGGTCACTAACATAGATTAAAGTTATGAGTCAGTCAGCTAGTCACTTACTGACAAAGTATTAGCACCTGCTTTAATAATTGCTAAAAATTGTTCAGCATTAAGACTATCTGCACCAATTAAAGCGCCATCTAAGCCTTCAGTATGAAATATCTCGGCGGCATTTTCGGGGATGACACTGCCGCCATAGAGAATGATTAAAGACTGTGCTATTTGCTCCCCATACTTTTGACCCATACGGTAACGAATAAAATTTTGTTCTGCCTGAGCTTGCTGCGAAGTTGCTTGTTGTCCATGTTCGCCTATAGCCCATATCGGTTCATACGCAATGATTAAACGATAAATGTTTTCGACAGAAATACCTTCCAAACCTTGCATCAGTTGATGATCAAGAATAGTTTCGGTTTGTTTATTTTCGCGTTGGCTCAAGGTTTCGCCGATGCATAGCACTACTTGCAGGCCAGCATCTAGTGCTGCCTTTACCTTTTTATTGATAAATTGATCGGTTTCACCGAGTAATTGCCGTCGCTCGCTATGCCCCGAAACAACGAATTTACAGCCTATATCCACCAACATAGTTGGGCCCACCTCACCAGTAAATGCGCGTTCTATTTCTGGATAAAGGTTCTGCGCACCCATGTCAACTGAAGATGACTTTAAATTCTGCGCAACCACTCCCAAGCAGGGAAGGGAGGAAAAATAGCGGTCACTAACTTACTTTTCCAATTATTTTTAGTTTGAGTTATTCCATCAGCAATGGCACCAGCCAATTTGATAGCTTCAACTTGGTTACCGTGCATTTTCCAGTTACCAAAAACGAATTTTGGACGTGCACCAGATTTGAACGGATTGCTATAGCCAACAGTATCAGAAACACTTAAATTTGATGTATTTATTGCTGCTTCATCCATCATCATGTTGTTTGTGAATATAGCTTTTCAAGCAGCTTGATTGCCTGCCGCCCGCATTAAAAGTGCCTGTTGAGATGAGGCAATATTGAGCTCATTACCGGCCCAAATCTCAAGCGCTGGCGTTTGAATTGCGCGCCCAAAAGAAAATGACAAAGGCCAAGGTAAGTAGGATTTGAACCTTATATTCATTGCATTGAGTCTTGATGAGGCTAAGTTACCTGATTGCCCACCCGACAAGAAGGCAATGGCGGGAACACCTTTGGGAACCGTTTGCAATAGGCACTTTACTGTTGCATCAGCAATTTCTTATAAAGTTGCCTGAATTAAACAGCTTGCTCCTGGCAGCACCATGCTGGGCTTTAATATAATTCCTTCCAGAGCTACATCTTGAATGTAGAGCGTTATAAATACTTCACGTAATATGGCTGCTGTGACTTCTTTGCAGCGCTCTGTAGAATGATTACCCTGCATCAAAATTTCTGGCTCTACAATTGGAACCAAACCTGCTTCTTGACATAGAGATTCATAGCGCGCCAATGCTTGGGCATTAGCTTCAATACAACCGCGACTCGGCATACTATTGCCTATTGCAAATACAGCACGCCATTTCGCGAAGCTAGCACCCATTAGGGCATACTCTGTAAGTCGCTCACGTAAGCCATCCAAACCTTGGGTGATTTTTTCACCCGCGTGACCTTCCATATTAATGGTGCCTGTATCTACTTTAATGCCAACTAGCATTTCAGCATCAGTAATCAATTTAACGAAAGAAGTACCATCTTTGCTATATTGACGAATAGTTTCGTCGTACAGAATAACGCCGCTAATGTAATCAGCAATTTTGGGCGTGGTTAAAATCAGCTCACGCCAAGCTCGCCTAAATTCTTCAGTCTGAGGTATATTTAAAGCCGCAAATCGTTTAATGCAAGTTAAGTTGCTCTCATCCATTGCTAGCAGACCTTTATCGCCAGCAACCAAACGCTTTGCAGTATCTTTTAAGCGTTGTAAATTCATACCAGACTGTGCCATTGCCAGTTTTTAATTTCTGGCATGTCTTCACCATGTATGTTGATGTAAATTTTATGTTCTATTAGCTTTTGTTTAAGTAGATTTTTTAAACTAGTGCCTTTTTTGCCGATTTGCGGTAGGCGGTCAATAGCATCTATCACCAAATGATAGCGATCTAACTCATTCAATACTGTCATATCAAATGGGGTGGTAATTGTGCCCTCCTCCTTATATCCATGAACGTGGATATTATTGCGGTTGGTGCGACGATATGTCAGCTTTTGTATAAGCGAAGGGTAACCATGAAATGCGAAAATAACGGGCTTATCTTTGGTGAAGAGTTTATCGAATGCTTGACCTGTTAAACCGTGAGGGTGCACGCTACTGGGTTCCAACTTCATTAAATCCACTACATTAATGACGCGAATATTTAAGCTGGGTAAATTAGCATGCAGAATAGAAACAGCCGCTAATGTTTCAAGCGTAGTTACATCACCGCAACAAACCATAACAACATCTGGCTCAATGGATTGCTCAGTACCAGCCCATGTCCAAATACTAATGCCAGCAGCACAATGCGTAACCGCTTGCTGCATCGTTAGCCATTGTGGCGCTTGGTATTTTCCTGCAATGACCACATTGACATAGTTTCGGCTGCGTAAACAATGATCCATCACCGATAGCAGGCAGTTAGCATCAGGTGGCAGATATACACGCACGATAGAAGCTTTTTTGTTGATGACATGATTAACAAAACCCGGGTCTTGATGTGTAGACCATTATGCATTTGCTGCCACACATGCGATGTCAGCAGGTAATTTAATGAAGCAATATCTCGCCTCCAAGGCAATGCTGTTGTGACTTTTAGCCATTTGGCATGTTGATTAAACATAGAATCGATAATATGGATGAACGCCTCATAGCAATTAAATAAGCCATGTCGCCCAGTGAGCAAATACCCTTCCAGCCAGCCTTCGCATTGATGTTCACTTAGTACTTCCATGACTCGACCATCAAGCGCAAAAAATTCATCATGCTTTTGTGTTTGCGCATCCCACTGTCTGTTAGTCACTTCAAAAACGGCATTCAATCGGTTTGATAGCGTTTCATCTGGTCCAAACATCCTGAAATTACGTTGCTCTTGATTAAGCTTGATAATATCCCGCAGGAACAGTCCTAATTGATGAGTATCTGCTGCGCTTACAGCCCCAGGGATTGGTACATTAATCGCATATTTTCTAAATTCCGGCATGACTAAATCTTGTAACAACATGCCGCCATTGGCATGTGGATTTGCTCCCATGCGTTTCAAACCTTTAGGGGCTAAGTCTGCAAGCTCAGCGACAAAATGGCCTTTTTCATCAAAAAGCTCTTCTGGTTTGTAACTTTTGAGCCAAGTTTCTAATTGCTGGAGTTGTTCTGGATGAGCACTATCAACCGATAGTGGTACTTGATGTGCGCGAAATGTGCCTTCTATTATTACCCCATCAACACTTTTAGGCCCCGTCCAGCCTTTAGGTGAACTGAGCACAATCATTGGCCAGTGGGGTCGGGTAAAGTTAGCTTCAGTTAAAATTGAGGAACGCGCAGCTTTTTGAATTTTCTTGATTTTTTTGATCACTTTATTGAGTGCCCTAGCCATAGCTTCGTGCATCAGTTCAGGTTCATGACCCTCAACAAAATAAGGCGTCCAGCCATAGCCTTTAAATAGCTGCTTAAGCTCCTTACGTGTAATACGCGCGAAAATAGTTGGGTTAGCGATTTTGTATCTATTAAGGTGCAGGATCGGTAATACCGCACCATCTGTTACAGGATTAAGAAATTTGTTGGAATGCCAAGAAGTAGCCAACGGCCCTGTTTCAGCTTCGCCATCTCCGATAACACAAGCAACAATCAGATCTGGATTATCAAATGCAGCACCAAACGCATGACTTAGTGAATAGCCTAACTCACCGCCTTCGTGTATCGACCCTGGGCATTCTGGGGAGGCATGGCTTGGAATACCACCTAGGAAAGAGAACTGCAGGAAAAGCTTTTATAAGCCAGCCTCATCCTGACTGATATTGGGGTATATTTCGCTGTAAGAACCTTCAAGATACGTATTAGCCACCACTTCTGGGCCGCCATGGCCTGGCCCAGAAATATAAATCATATTAAGATCAAATTTTTTGATAATACGATTTAAATGCACGTAAATAAAATTTTGGCCTGGTGTCGTTCCCCAGCGCCCCAATAGCATATGTTTAATGTCACTGAATTTAAGCGTTCGCTTAAGTAGAGCATTAGCATAAAGATATATCTGCCCAACTGAAAGGTAATTAGCTGCGCGCCAATAGGCATCCATTTTTTAAGCAGTTTTGGTGCAAGTGTATGGGATTTCATGAAGTGCCTCACTTATTAAATGCAATGGAAATTAATGAAATCCTCAATAGATTTTGCTATTACAAGATCATTATGAAAAAATGGCACGTACTTTGATTTAGTTTTATTTCTACTTCAAACCATATGCAGCAAGCTGCAAAGCTGTTGATTGATAGTCTTGATGCAAAATGCTTTTAATGCCTAAACCTTCTGCAATTTGCACAAACATAGGCGTATTTTCAATATAGATGATTTGGTTGCTTGCGCACTGAGAAATATCTAATGCAAGCTTAAAAATATCTTCATCTGTCTTGCGTATATGTACAAAACATGAAGAAATAAATCCATCAATAAATTCGTTTAACTTGAATTTTTGAATGCGATGTATGTTCAGCTCCCGCGCTTCGTTACTCACAACGATGATTTTTAATCCATATTTTTTCTTTAAGTTTTGAATCAACTCAATCATCAAGGGATATGGCTCAGATTGAGCAAACATAAAGTCAGTAAATTTATCGGTTGAGAATGAGCGCTTAGTATAGAAAACTGTGCGCTCAAGGTATTTTTCTAAGGTGATTTTTCCTTCTTCATAGGTGGCAAAATTAAGCCTATGCCTAATCTCCATCTCCGTCCAATCTAAGCTAAAGGTTTCTGCTGCAAGAATACGGGCATGATGGTTCCAGCCATCTGTAAGCAACACGCCGCCAATATCAACGAACAAGGCTGTAATAGGCACTAGCTTTATATTTGCTTCACCCTTAATAACAATGTCATTTAAATCAAATACAAAATCAGCCACGTTTACCGTCATAGCATTTAACGCTTAAGTTTGAACATTCTTTTATATCTACACACCAATCATCCGTTCATCGTTATTCTTGAGTTTTTTGGTGTGCAGGTTTGGATTGTTTATTAGCTAACTATTGACTATTTCTTTGGCACTATTTTCAGCTCGCTTTTAACGGAAGTAACACCCTCCACTCCTTGTGAGATTGATCGTGCTTTATCGGCCAACTCTTGAGTTTCAACTTTTCCTGTTAATTTCACCTCACCAGCTGCATCGGTATCTACTTTAATATGAACCATACTAGATAGTTTTTCTTCGGCTAAATCTTTCTTAATTTTGCTTGTAATGACTGAGTCTTTTCAGGTAATTTTTAGTTTTATGAGTTTCTGCATCAGCTGCATACCCTAAAACTGGAAAGTTGAGGCTAAATGCCAAAATTAAGATTAGTGCAAGTTTTGTATTCATAAAGTTCTCCTCATTAAATGAGCTTCAAACACCACTATTTACTATCAAGATTGCTTAATCTGTACGGCAAGGCACATAAGATAGCGTTTTTTTACCATTAAAATTGGTACAGAAATCCTATGATTATTCAGTTAATGTTCTAATTTTGGCTAGATTTAAAAGCTAAATGATTTTCTATTTAATTCAATATTTTAGGTGCGGTAGCGCACAGCTTTGTCAGTTTGTCGCGAGTATCTTGAACTTATAAAATGTCTCAATTTCAACATAAGTTGATCAAATTTTCAGATGATTCAACATATAAAAAATCATACTTTTAGCTTATTAAGCCTTTCAATAATAAAGTGGCTAAAAAATTAGCAGACGGAATTGCCAAAGTGTTTAGAAAGGATCAAATGATGGATCTTAATGAAGCAATCACAGGTCGTCGCGCTGTGCGTGAGTACACAACTGAATTACTTGATGAATTAACAGTAACCCAGCTGATTGACGCCGCCATGCAAGCACCAAGTGCCATGAATGTGCAACCTTGGACTTTTACGGTGTTGCGCAATCAAACATTATTAGATCAAATTTCTGAGGCATCTAAAGCGCTTGTTCTTAAAACGATTGCGCCACCTTTGCATTTTGATCAGCTGCAATCGTATCTTGAAGACCCTAAATTTCATATTTTCTATCATGCGCCAGTGTTGATTTTGATTTCAGCAAATGCTGATGGCCCAGAAGTGATAGAAGATTGTGCCTTAGCGGCTCAAAACCTAATGTTGGCGGCATTTGCCGCAGGGCTTGGAAGTTGCTGGATTGGGTTGGCACAAAACTTTCTCAATTCTGCAGCTGGTAAAGAATTACTAGGCGTGCCAGCAGCGTGGATATCAGTAGCACCCATTATTGTTGGGCATCCAAAATCATCGACCCTTGCAGTACTACGCAAAAAGCCTGAAATACTGTTGATTGACTGATATTCACACGTAACATATTGCGCCACTCATAATTTCGCAGTGGACTTAAATTTATCTGGGGGTTTGACTTTCGTCCCCTATAGCGCAAAGTATCACTAATCCATTTATGCGGCATGCCTCTCTACCCATGCCGTATAGCATTCTGTCCAGTGCTGCAAAAACTCTAGGCTGTCTGCCTTAACACTGCCATTTTCAGTAAATAAATCGGGTTTGGATTGTATAAATACTTCAGGTTGACCAAGCGTTGGCGCATCCAAATAAGCCAAAACGTTACGTAAATGTTGTTGCGCCATGCAAGTACCCATCGCACCAACGGAAATACCCACAACCCCTGTTGGCTTTCCTGCCCACGCATTTTCTCCGTAGGGTCTTGAAGCATGATCGATCGCATTTTTAAGGACACCTGGGATTGAACGATTATATTCAGGCGTCACAAATAAAACGCCATCTGCTGCCTTAATCGTGGCTCTGAGCCTTTTCACTGACTCTATTGGAGATGCATCATCATCTTGATTATAAAGTGGTAAATCACCAATTTTTACTTGCTCAAAAATAAACTCTGGTGGCGTTAGCTTTACAATGGCAATCGCTAATTTCTGGTTAAGAGAATCTTGGCGCAAGCTGCCAACGATAAAAGCAATTTTATAATTTTTCATATGCGTTTTCCTGTGAATACTCGTGATATAAATTATTTACTGGCTGGCGCTAAAATCAATCACCACGCGTGATGGCACATCGCCGTGGGAAAGCCGCGTAAAGATTTCGTTAATGGCAGATAAAGGCTGTAACTCAATATCCGCTTTCACTTTGCCATCTGCGGCAAAAGCTAGCGCCTCCGCCATATCCCAACGCGTACCAACGAAAGAGCCGCGTATGGTGATGCAATTGGCCACCACATCAAATAGCGGCGTGGGAAATTCACCAGGTGGCAAACCAACCAATACACAAGTGCCACGTTTACGCGTCATGGCAACACCTTGTTTAAATGCAGATAACGAAGGTGCGGTAATCAGCACCCCATGCGCGCCACCATCGGTGGCTTCTTTCATGTCGGCTATTGGGTCATTAGTCTTGGCGTTAATCAGCACATCTGCACCCAATTTTTTGGCATGCGCAAGCTTGCCGTCATCAATATCAATTGCACACACTTGCAGCCCCATGGCTTTAGCATATTGAATCGCCAAGTGCCCTAGGCCGCCAATCCCAGAAATAGCTAACCACTCGCCTGGCCTTACTTCGGTTTCTTTAATGCCTTTATAAGTAGTAATGCCAGCACAGATAATGGGTGCCGCTTCGGTAGCAGCAAGCCCTGCTGGAATATGAGTCACATAGTTAGAATCAGCCAAAATATATTCTGCAAATCCGCCATTTTTGGTATAACCACCAAACTCTGCCTTTGCGCAGACTGTTTCCCATGCGGTTAGTCAGTATTCGCAATGGCCACAAGCAGAATATAACCAAGGTACACCAACACGTTCGCCCTCTTTAACGCTGGTTACGCCTGCACCAACCGCTACCACAATCCTTTCATGACCAGGAATAAAGGGCAGTGTTGGCCTGCCAGCCCAGTCACCATTAGCCGCATGCAAATCAGTATGGCAAACGCCACAGGCTTCGGTTTTAACTAAAATTTGACCGTGGCTTGGGGTGGGGATATCCCACTCTTGCAGTACCAAAGGCGCGCCGAATTTTTCTACCACTGCCGCTTGCATTTTTTGTGTCATGATTTCTCTTCCAAAATTGTCTTTCTAAAAATTGCTAATAATTTTTTACAACTCAATTTTTATTTTTAGGCGTATTAGGAAGCGCCAAGACCTTTTACCGATTCAATCATTTTGATGAGCGAGGCTTGGGCATCGCCATACACCATGTCGCAGTTATTAGCGTAAAACAGCGTGTTCACAATGCCGGCATAGCCTTTACCTTCGCCACGTTTTACTACATAGACTTTTTTAGCTTTATCTGCGTTGAGTATCGGCATACCAAAAATAGGTGATGCTTTATCTGTGCGCGCCGCGGGGTTAACCACATCATTAGCGCCTATGACTAACGCCACATCGGTAGTTTCAAAATCATCGTTAATATCTTCGAGTTGAAAAATCATATCGTATGGCACGCCAGCTTCTGCCAGTAATACATCCATTTGGCCAGGCATGCGCCCAGCCACTGGGTGCACAGCAAATTTCACATCTACACCTTTGGTTTGCAACAACTTAACTAACTCATAAAGCTTTTGCTGGCCTTGCGCCACCGCCAAACCGTAACCTGGGATGATGATAACCTTACTGGCATAGCGCATAAAAATACCCGCATCGCCAGCATCCACTGGCTTAAGCGCACCTTTAATTGCGCCCTGCTTTTTAGCTTTTATCTCGCCAAAGTTAGTAAATAAAATGTTACTAACGGAGCGATTCATCGCCTTGGCCATTAATAAAGTGAGCAACAAACCAGCGGCGCCTACCATCATACCTGCAATCATCAATGCAGGATTTTGTAGAACAAAACCTTCTAGCCCCACCGCCAAACCCGTAAAGGCGTTATAGATGGAAATCACAACAGGCATATCAGCACCACCTATTGGCAGCGTCATTAAAATTCCCATCAACAACGCCACAACAAAAAACAAGCCAATGAGCACAGGCATGGCAATGATGGGATTTTCAGGAAAGCGTGCAACATAAGCAATCGTGATACCAATAAAAACTATTAGTAACAGCACAAGGCCGTTAAAAGCTTGTTGGCCACGAAAGCGCAATTGTTGGTTGAGTACTCCTTGCAACTTTGCCCAAGCGATTAACGAACCAGAGAACGACACCGCACCAATTAAAGCGCCTAACAAGGTAACGATCAACACAAGCATGTCATGCGGTTTATTGCCAAATAATTCTACTGCTGCAATGGCCCCCGCCGCCGCGCCGCCCATACCGTTATAGAGCGCTACCATTTGCGGCATGGCGGTCATAGCCACTTTCTTGCCACTCCACCAAGCCGCTCCGCCACCCACAATTAAGGCGATAACCGCTAGTAAAATGTTCATGCTTAAGTGCGGTTTAGCTGCCGCGCTGACACCAAATGCAAATAGAAAACTAGCGAGAATAGCCACCAACATGCCAATACCCGCGACAAAAATACCTGAAGGCGCCGTTACTGGGGATGACATGCGCTTAAGCCCATATAGCAATAGAAAAGCCACAACTAAATTGGTTACGCCGATTATCAATTGCGGCAGCATATTTAACATAATACGCATTTAAACTTTCTTGGTACGGCGAGGTTTGCTATGGGCTTTATGTTGACCTTGCTCACTGGTTTGAAACATTGCTAGCATGCGCTCAGTCACTGCATAGCCACCCGCAACGTTGCCAGCCCCAAGCAACACAGCAAAAAATCCAAGTATTTGCTCAATGGTTGTACTTGCATTTAATAATGCAAACAAACCACCCACTACCACAATGCCATGCACAAAATTAGAACCAGACATAAGCGGTGTATGCAAAATAGCGGGTACACGACCAATAATCACCCAGCCTGTAAACGCTGCCAGCATAAAAATATAGAGTGCAAGAAAACTGCTAATTGTGATTTGAAATTCCATTACAACCTCCGTGGGCTGTGCATCATCAGGCAGTTAGACTGGTTGGCTTGTCTAGTACTTTGCCAGCATCCATTAACTTTCCATCATGGGTGAGCGCTGTTTTAGCGAGTATTTCATCGCTCCAATCAATTTCAATGACATTGTTTTTCATCATTAAAACCAATAGGTTATATTGATTTTTTGCATATAACTCACTCGCATCCTCACCTAACATTGAGGGCACATTGAGTGGCGCGATAATGGTTACCAAACCAATTTGTATGGTTTTTCCAGGCTTAGTGTCTTCGCAATTGCCACCGCCTTCGGCTGATAAATCAACAATCACCGCGCCTGCTTTCATGCCAGTAACTTGCACCTTACTAATGAGTTTTGGGGAGTCTTTGCCTGGAATAGCTGCAGTAGTAATAATTAAATCAGCTTGCTGAATATGCTGTGTAAGTATCTCGGCTACTTTGTGTTGTTCTTCTACAGTTAATTGCCGTGCATAGCCACCTTTGCCACGTGCATCAATACCTGTTTCTACAAACTTTGCGCCTAATGACAAAGCCTGCTCTTGTGTTTCTGGGCGCACATCGTAGCCTTCTACTACGGCGCCTAGGCGATGTGCTGTGGCAATAGCTTCTAAGCCTGCAACACCCAAACCCATCACCAACACTTTTGCAGGACCAATCGCGCCAGCTGCTGTGGTAATTTTTGGCAATATTCGGTTTAGATGCGTTGCACCCAGCATTACCGCATAATAGCCAGCAAGCGCCGATTGGCTGGATAACGCATCCATAGACTGCGCTCGGGTGATACGTGGCAGGCGCTCCATAGCAAAACAGGTGATTTTTTTATCGATTAATTGTTGTACTAGTGCGGGATGCTGTTGCGCGTATACAAATGAAACAAGGATTGCCCCTTCTTTGATTGCATTTATCACCTCCAATGCAGGGGCTTGCACAGCAAGCACCAAATCTGCATCACGCACCAATAATAGTGGGTCATCAATAAAGCTCACATTATTAAACGCCGCATCAGTGAGCGAGAGAGCTTCTCCCGCCCCTGATTGCATATGCAGTTTTGCGCCTAGTTTAATGAGCTTTTCAACCACTGCCGGCACCAGCGCAACGCGCTGTTCGTGTGGTTGGGTTTCTTTGAGTACAGCAACATTAATATACATTACAGGCTATACTGGCGCATTTACTGTAGAGGTACGCACCAGTTTTTTGTTGACGAACTCCTGTATGCCCATATTGCCAAGCTCGCGACCATAACCAGAATCTTTAATGCCGCCAAATGGCAATTCAGCATCCGACCAATCTAAATTGTTGATAAACATCATGCCAGTATCAACCGCACTGGCTACACGCTTACCACGTGCAATATCTTTGGTAAATACTGAGCCACCCAAGCCAAAGTCAGAATCATTAGCCAAATCAATAGCGGCAGCTTCATCTTTTACGCGGAAAAACATCACCACAGGGCCAAAAAACTCATCTCTGAACGCAGGGTTTTCAGGCTTAATATCAGTCAAAATAGTCGTTTGCATAAATGCGCCTGGGCGGTCAATACGTTTGCCACCCATCAGTAATGTAGCCCCATGCGCCACAGCACTATCCACCTGTTTAACTAAATCTTGTAAGGCCGTTTCGGTAGATAATGGACCGTGAGTGGTTTTTTCATCCATCGGGTCGCCTGGCTCTAAGGTTTCTAGTGCTGATTGAAATTTTGCAATAAACTCATCGGCTACAGAATCAAGCACAATAAAACGTTTGGCGGCGCAACAAGTTTGACCACCGTTGTACATGCGACCCCACACTGCCCAAGGAATAGTTTTTTCCATATCGGCATCGTCAAGCACTATAAAAGCATCGCTTCCGCCCAATTCCATGGAGGTTTTTTTGAGATGCTTGCCAGCTCTTGCGGCAATACTTCTACCAGCAGAAACGCTACCAGTGAGTGCCACCCCCTTTATACGCAAATCATCAATGACGCGATCAGATTGATCATGAGAAACGAGCAAATTGGTATAAATACCAGCGGGCGCACCAGCATCAATCCATAATTTTTCAAACGCAATGGCACACTGTGGCACGCAAGCGGCATGCTTCACCATTAATACATTACCCGCCATTAACTGCGGACCAGCTACGCGAGCTAATTGATAAAAAGGGAAATTCCATGGCTCAACACAAAACAACACACCAAAAGGGCTACTTTCCATATGGGCTTCACCATGCGCTGGATTTAGTTTTTCTGGCGCTAAAAAGTTTTCCGCATGTTTAGCATAATAAGCAAGAATATCCGCACTAAACCTCACTTCACCACGCGCTTCATTAATGCGTTTGCCCATCTCCAGCGTGGCCAGCTTTGCAAAGTCATCTGTGTGCGTGCGCATCAATTCTGATGCTTTGTTAACGATTACAGCCCGCTCGGCATAGCTTTTGTTTTTCCATAACTCAAACGCAGCCGCAGCAGTGGCAATTGCAGCTTCTAGTTGTTCATTACTAAATTCATCA
This sequence comes from Methylotenera sp., assembly GCA_043732505.1. Taxonomy (GTDB): domain Bacteria; phylum Pseudomonadota; class Gammaproteobacteria; order Burkholderiales; family Methylophilaceae; genus Methylotenera. The sequence goes on along the minus strand of JAYTHN010000328.1, from coordinate 11,362 downwards.
AACTTTTTCAGGGTGTTTCCGTTACTCGGGTTTACGCTTGCATAGGCCATGATGTTCTTCTTCGCGATTTTTAAAATTTAAATGAATTTAATCTGCTTACTTTTTCTTATTCTTCGCGCAATCTAACTCTTAGTCTGTGCGTCAACACACTTAAAAAATTTAGATTGCTCAATGTAATAAAAAAATGGCGCTAAATTAGCCATTTGCAATAAAATTTAGGACTTTAGCTTTCATATCCTAAGTGTTCTGCTGAAAAGACCACTATCTAAATTGCACAAGAAAGAGTTTTGCTAAATGAATGGGGCCAACGATTTATAGACGTAATTTCAAAGAAAAATTTGCAATAACAGGACTTTTTAATACGACTTCCTTACCAACATCATGTTTCTTCCAACTCATGTTTGCCTGTCTCTAACAAGCAATGCACATTTCGCCAGTTAAAAGCCGCTGATTCACAACCATTTTTCTCGCATAGAACCTGAAAACTTTGATAAATGTCCATCATCATTGCAAGTTGGGCTTGTTGTATAGCGAGAAACTTTTCTGTTTGTACTTTTGTCATTATGGTCTCATAAAATTTCATCGTCAGTGTTTCACTTTTTTGAAACTGTTATTAATAACCATAGATCTTTTTATTTGGATAAGAAAAGAAATTAGCTATACGTTTTAGCCGTTTTAACCTGGATTTTCTTCGTCATCATTTTTTTCATTATTTCCTCAATGCTAATTTCTGCATTGGTTAACACTTCATTTTCAAGGAGGTAAGCAATAGTGGACAAAGTGTCAATGGTAGCGTTGATGAGACTAAAGGCGATATAGTCAATGGAACGCACACAGGTACCAATGATTAACAGTTTATGCGCTTATTAAAATGTACTTATTAGCATTTATTAATAGAAGTATTTAACTTACTGTTATTAATAAACCCTGTTAATACAACGATAGCCTATGCTTCAATTATCACCTTTAATGCCTTAGTTTTAGAAGCATTTCCAAACGTATTGTAAGCATCAACTATTTGGCTAAGTTTGAAATGGTGCGTAATTTAAAGCTTGGGGTTAATGCGTTTTGCCAACACGGTTTTTAGTAACATTTGAATAGAAATAGTATCCACCAAACGTGTTTTTATGGTGATATTTTGAGACCACAGTTTTTCAAGGTGTAAATCAACTTTACAACTATGCACGCCAACATTGGTAATAATGCCACCCGCTGCAATTATATCTGCGCATAATTTGAATGTTGCTGGAATACCCACTGCCTCAATGGCAGTATCAACGCCTCTACCACCCGTTAATTCCATGATCATTTTGGTTGCATCATGGCGGCCACTATTAATGGTAGTAGTGGCCCCAAACTGCTGACTTATTTTAAGTCGATTACTGTCCAAATCGACCATAACAATTTCAGAGGGTGAATAAAACTGAGCAGTAAGCAATGCAGCCAAACCAATAGGCCCCGCGCCTATAATGGCAACCGTTGAGCCCACTTGAACTTTGCCATTTAATACGCCACATTCAAAACCAGTAGGTAAAATGTCGCTAAGCATCACCAAAGCTTCTTCTTCTAAATTATCGGGAATATGGTAAAGGCTTGTATCTGCATATGGAATACGCACAAATTCTGCTTGTGTGCCATTGATAGTATTGCCCAAAATCCAACCACCGGTTAAACAATGTGAATACATACCTTGCGGCAGTTATAGCAACGCGCGCATGCGCTAATGCATGAAATAATGACCTTATCACCCACTTTGAAAGAAGTAAAGCCAACTCCCACTGAGTCAACTATACCGATACCTTCATGACCCAACGTCGTATCTGGCTTACAAGTGGCTACATCGCCTTTAAGTATATGTAAATCAGTTCCACAAATAGTGGTCTTAGTTATTTTTACGATAGTATCACTAGGAAATTCAATCATTGGTTTAGGGCGTTCTTGTAAACTTTTTAGATTTGGTCCGTCATATACCAATGCTTTCACATTGAACACCCTTAAGTTAATCCCTTGAATTAAGCCTTAAAAAATTTAGTTCAGATTACTTCTTTTTGTCTTTACCTACTTGATTACCAATCACGCCACCGACAGCCGCTCCGCCAAAAGTGCCAAGAACTGCACCACCAGTTAAAATCGCCCCACCAACGGCACCTATACCAGCACCGACTGCAGTGCTTTTATCTCGTGTAGTCATACCACCGCAACCGCTAGTCGCTAATAAAATGGCTAGAGTTATTGCAGTTAAGGCTGGTTTTTGTGTTGTATTCATGATGAAAACCTTTCCTAAATATGGGCTAAAGTAATCAGTTAATGACTAGCATTTTGAAATTAACGCCTGAGCAAAACCGAGTCTGTACGCTAACGAGCATATGGGCTTAATATTATTTAACTGAGAAATAACTGAGCGTGCTTTCAGATGCTAATTCTTAGGAAAATCTGCGTCAACAGAAATCACTTCCCATGCAGCAAATTCCTTATGCAGTGTTTCTAATTTTTTAATGGCTGCCTTGAAAGCATCCTTGCCCAATAAAAGACGATGTGGCGGGTTTGGGGATTCAATCGCATCAACCATGGCTTTAACAGCCCGTTTAGGGTCGCCAGATTGCTTACCAGAAATAGCCCGCACATTACTACGCGACACGCCTGCGGTGTTTGCATAATCGTCAATTTGTTGTTTGCTTTCATTTGCCGAGCGCCCTGCCCAATCGGTTCGAAACCCACTTGGCTCAACTAGCATAACTTTAATGCCCAGTGGTTCAACTTCTTGCCACAGCGCTTCAGATAAGCCTTCAACTGCAAATTTCGTTGCGTTGTAATAACCTAAAGCAGGAAAGCCACATAAACCACCTATTGAAGATAAATTAATAATTGCGCCTTTACGCTGCTTACGCATACCTGGTAACACCGTATGAATCATTTTGCTTAAACCGAAAAAATTAATTTCAAACATGCGTCTTATTTGATCTTCTTCGCTCTCTTCTACAGCTGCAAAATAGCCAATTCCAGCATTATTCACTAACACATCAATGCGTCCAAACCGATCCATTGCGGCTTTAACTGCAGCATCTATTTGGTTTTGATCAGTCACATCTAATTTCAATATTAAAGCTTCACCCAATGCATTTGCCTCAATTGCGAAATCTTTCAAATCACTTGCGTCACGTGCTGTAATGACTAGTGGATAGCCAAGTGTTAATAAATATTTAGCAAGCTCATGACCAAAGCCACTCGAACACCCTGTAACGAACCAAACTGGTTTTTCCACCATGATTGAAGTGTTTATAGTTGAAGTCATGTTTGCATATTCCTCAGTGTTGTCATTAGGTGAATCGCCATCATCAATCTGGCTAAGTTCAAAGTTAAATTGCAGCATCAATTTGCTCCGTTGATCAACACAATCTGTTGCAATAAACATTTAAAATATTTATTTGTGTGTGGATTTACACTTTGATAATTCATCTCAGTCTCGATTTATAGTTCTTCGTATTTAAACAAAATGCGCTCAAGCAGATCGCATGTCTGTGCGTTGACGTACGCATCATCAACGAAGAAGTTTTTATAAACTTAAGATAACGTTAATTTTATTGCAGCTATTGTGAAACAAAAGGTTGCCATAATGTTGCAGTGTGGAAGGCAATCTGCTTATCTTCTTCCGAACTAATAACACGCACCACACACTTAGATGCACGACTACTAATCAGTGTATTTTTACTATAACTATTTTTGGAATGACTATTTAAGGATAGATTTAAAGCTTCGTCGAGAATGATACCGGCCCACCTTAGAGACTTACATATTGCGGATCTTACCAGATGATCGTTTTCACCAATTCCTCCTGTGAATACCACCATATCAATGCCTCCAAGTGCTGTAATCATCCCGACTAATTGCTTAGCAGCACTGTAGCAAAACATGTCAATCGCTAATTGAGCATCTGGATTTTCACTAGCCACCTTATGTAGTTCACGTAAATCACTACTTACACCAGACACGCCCAAAAGGGCCTGATTGTCGATTGATTAAAGTTTCCAACATAGTTGTATCAAACTTTCTCTCACTCATTAAATACACCAAAATTTCTGGATCAATATCTCCACTGCGTGAACCCATCATTAGGCCGCCTGTAGGTGTCAGGCCCATACTAGTATCAATAGATTTGCCATTTTTTACTGCTGTAACACTGGCGCTGTGACCAAGATGCGCAATAACTAAATTTTCTGGAGTTTCATCACCAAGCTGTTCAACGATAGATTCAAAAGAAAGACCGTGAAATCCATAACGTTGCATACCATCTGAAGGAAAAATAAATGGCTAAGTTTCAGAACCCTCATCAAAATCATTTGTTAAATGCGTTACTTAAAGCCGAATACGATAGATTGAGTGCTGATTTAGAATTAGTAAAAATGCCATTAGGGCAAGTACTTTACGAATCTGATGGTCAACTCAAACATGTCTATTTCCCAACTACTTCCATTATTTCTTTGTTGTTTGTAATGGAGAATGGCGCCTCAGCTGAAATCGCCGTGGTGGGTAATGAAGGCATATTAGGCATTTCATTATTCATGGGGGGAGAAACAACCCCTAGCCGTGCCGTAGTTCAAAGTGAAGGTTATGGTTATAAACTTAAAGCGCAACTGCTTAAAGATGAGTTTAACCGCGCAGGCCCTGTCATGCGCCTATTGCTCCGCTACACTCAAGCCCTAATAACACAAATGGCGCAAACGGCGGTATGCAAACGTCACCATACTATTGAACAGCAGCTTTGCCGCTGGTTGCTACTTAGCTTAGACAGATTGGAAAGTGATGAGCTAGTCATGACTCAAGAATTAATTTCTAACATGCTAAGGGTTAGACGCGAAGGCGTTACTGAAGCAGCAGGTAAACTTCAACATGCAGGCTTGATTCAGTACAACAGAGGCAAAATAAAAGTCATTGATAGACCTGGCCTAGAAAAACGAGTTTGTGAATGTTACCAAGTAGTTAAAGTCGAATTCGACCGATTACTACCCTCTTTACACGCAATAGCTCACTAGTAGCTTTCACCTTGTATTAGCTTGCATGCAATGTACGTTAGTGTACAGACCTCATATTAGATGACCAATAAAATTAAAGACTGAACTAAAGGTATTCATCTTTTAGTTTTTATTTTGTACTGAAAAAGTTTAGAAATATTATGTAAATTGCAAGAGTCAAATTGAAGGTGTAGCGATATGCACAATACCATTCTTATACTGTCTGATGATAAGCACGATACAAAGAAACTCGTTGATTTATTGGATAATAAAAAAGGTGGCAAATTTAGTGTTGAGTGTTTAACAAAGCTTTCATCTGCAATGGAACGACTCAAAAAAAATGATATTGACGCCATTATTTTAGATTTATTATTGGCAGATAGCTGTGGCATAGAAACGTTTGATCAACTGTTTGCGGTAGCGCCTAACATCCCTATTGTGATACTCAGTGAGACTGATGAGGAAGCGATAGCTAAAAAAGCTGTGGAGCATGGCGCTAAAGCTTATTTATCCCAAGGCCATTTTATTGGCAATATTGTGCCACTCACTCTACGTAATATAATTCAGTCTAAAAAAAACTGAAGCTAATTTTTATCAGAAAAAAGAGCGGGCTGAAATTGCGCTTAATTCGATTGGTGATGCAGTTATCTGTACTAATTTATTGGGCCAAATTAATTATTTAAACATTGCCGCAGAAAAAATGACGGGCTGGACTAAAGAGGAAGCAAACAGCCAACCTATTGAAAAAGTGTTCAAAATTGTAAATCGCACTACGCGGCAGCCACCTGAACATAATCCAGTTTATTTAGCACTCGAACAAGACCAGGTTAAGGGGCTAAGACCAGATACGGTATTGCTATGTAAAGATGGTAGCGAAGTATCCATAGAAGACTCTTCATCGCCCATACACAATTGGGATGGCAAGATAACAGGTGCAGTTATGGTTTTTCATGATGTCACTGAAGCCCTATCCATGACCATGAAAATGGCGCATTTAGCTCAACACGATTTTTTAACCAATTTACCTAATCGTGTTTTGCTAAACGATCGTGTATCACAGGCAATCAACCATTCTGAGCGAAGTAATTCGCAATTTGCATTGCTATTTTTAGACTTAGATAATTATAAGAATATTAATGATTTATTAGGTCATGCCGTTGGCGACGAGCTCTTAAAATCTGTAGCAGAGCGCCTTATTCAATGTGTGCGTAAATGTGACACGGTTAGCCGCCAAGGTGGGGATGAGTTTTTAATTTTATTGGCAGAGTGCGTGTCAGGAAATGATGCATCTATTGCCGCAGATAAAATCTTAGCTGAATTGAATCAGCCACATTTTATTACAGATAGAAATTTGCACATAACCTGTAGTATTGGCATTAGCGTATATCCCAAAGATGGTTTAGATGCTGATACTTTGATAAAGAGCGCAGACAGTGCAATGTATTTGGCTAAAGAAAAAGGTGATAACAATTATCAGTTTTGCACTGATGAAATGAACAGAAACGCTAATCAAAGATTAACCATTGAAACCAACCTCAGGTTTTCACTAGATCATTATGAATTGATGTTGTTATATCAACCAAAAATAAATTTAAAAAATGGAGAAATTGTAGGTGTAGAAGCCCTACTTCGATCAACACGTAGAGAGTTGCTAAATATTGCCCCCAAACACTTAATAAAAGTTGCCGAAGATTGTGGCTTGATCGTTCCGATAGGCTGCTGGGTGATACGTGAAGCCTGTTTGCAAGCTAAAAAATGGTTGGCGGCTGGAACAACATTTGGGAGTGTCGCAGTCAACGTATCTGTCATTGAATTTCATCAAAAGAATTTTATTGCAGACATAAAAGCAACTCTGAAAGATACTCACTTAGAACCCTGTTATTTAGAATTGGAAATCACAGAAAGTGTATTGATGAACAATGCTGAATCTAGCAGGAGCTTGCTTAATGAGCTTAAAAATTTAGGCATTAAATTAGCCGTTGATGATTTTGGTACTGGATATTCAAGTTTGAGTTATTTAAAGCTTTTTCCGCTAGATATTCTTAAAATTGACCAATCATTTGTTTCCGATATCACTAGTAGTAGTGATACCAATATTATTAGTGCAATAGTAAGCATGGGTAATGGCCTAAAACTAAAAGTGATTGCTGAAGGTATCGAAACTAAAAGTCATTTAGCATTCTTACAAGCACTTGACTGTGAAGATGGCCAAGGTTTTTTATTTAGTCCACCCATTTCAGCAAATGAGTTCGCCAAATTAAGTGCAACTAAAATCAAACCTTGGATGCCTTTAATCGCCCAATTTAAAAACCCTACAAAAGTAAAAGTCAGTAAAGACCATCAAGCCAAATTAAATGCGTAAGGCTAAGCGCTCATTACCTAATTTAAAATATCGTTATGTTAGGTAACGTACTGTAAAAGGCTAAATTTATGGTCACATTCAGATTGTAATATTTTCAACTTCAAACAAACCCGTAATGTGCGGTTATCATTTGCAACCTGATGGAGAATACTAATGAGCTATTAAGAGCGTGATACTTTTGGTATGTATCGTAGCAATCAAGGCAACGGCCCAGGACCAAGACTAATTGGTGCAGACACTTTAATTGGTGACGATGTTTACAACAACAAAGACGAAAAACTTGGTGAGTTTAAAGAAATTATGCTCAATACGCATAGCGGAAAAATTAGTTATGCGGTGATGTCACACGCTGGATTTTTCGCCATTGGAGAAGAGCTATACGCAGTGCCTTGAAAAGCACTAGTGCTAGATACTGAACTTAAAAAACTTACTTTAAATGTGAGTAAAGAACAGCAATAAAATGCACCAGTTTTTAATATAGATCATTGGCCCAACATGGCGGATGAAACTTGGGCTAATTCAATACACAATCACTATGACATTGAATATGTTCATACCGACTCTTAAATTGAGCAATTCAGATTTTTTAATTCTTGCTGTCTGCCAGTAAGCTACCTCCCCACGTTACCCTTTCGTGGTTTAGCCCTCGATTTCTGAGGGCTTTTTTTGAGTAAAATTATTTAACTATTATCAACAGACCTACTAATAATAAAATTAAATTATCTACACTATTTCTTAGATAGATTTAAAAGACTTCTTATTTACTTCATAACTATCATCGTCAGCATAGGTTTTCAACATTTCGCTATGCACATTATTGTAGCCTTTCATATTGCTCAATAACCCATATAAATTACTCATGTGTTCGTCAGCTCTATCTTCAATGTTTTTGCGCGGTTCATGTGTTTTATTAAAGTGCTGGCTAGGTTTATGTGCGGTGTCATCACTTTCGAAATCTTTAAATTTATCTAAATGTTTTTTCGCCTTACCTTTTAACTCTGCCCAATGCCCTACTGATCTGCTCCAGCTCATGTTCATTTTCCTTTGAAAGTATTTTCACAGTTAACTTGATGAATTAATAATACTAAGAAAATCTAGCTAACTTTAGGTGGAAATTGACTTGGTATAACCCTTGTCAATACCCTATTTTGTTGTAAACATATTAAAAGTCTTATATTGTTGCAAAGCATAATTTTGTTGGATTTAGGTAACTCTATCTCTTTTTATTTTTTGGTGTATTCAAACTTTTCATCTTTAATTGATTTAGCAGTTTTCTTACACGCATCTTTTTGTTTTTGTGCTTTACCCGCACACTTTTCTATGGCTAGCAAATAATCCGAATCTATTTTTAAAGTACTTGGATGCATTTTGCTGTCGGCTGGAGGTCTAAATTTTCCATTAACTATCGCCATTGCTGCATGTTTCTTAGATTCAGCCTCAGCAACACACCTTCCATTCTCATGACCTGATAACGAAATGCATTTAACTTTTTCGGCTATGTATTTGGATTCTATTTTTTTGGTTTCTGCATCGTACTGTTCTTTTGAGAGAGTTTCAGCATGGATGCTCAAACTGCAAGTTATTCCACAAGCTAAAATTACACTAGTCAGCAAAAAACTCTTCATGAGTTATCTTTAATCACACGCTTTGTTTTAGTCGCAGAGTCTGCCATATCTTCTTGTTTCTGTTGCCAATTATAAATTTGGCTTTCAACTTCAGCGACAGTGACGCCATAAATTTCTTGAAGTTTGCCTGCTAGCTACTCTCGTTCACCAGCAATAACATCTATTTGATCATGAGTCAGCTTACCCCATTATTGCTTCACACTACCTTTAACTTGCTTCCAATTACCCTGTATTTGATCCCAATTCATGTTTCTCTCCTACATAATAATGATTTACAAATTACTCATATCTGAAAATGAGCACACGAACATAAATGGTTGTCATGTTTGGAGTTAATCTAAAAAGAGACGTGGGTGGCCCAGAAATGTAGCAGCCATAAATGTCGCACTAATACACATTACTACCGTTCATAATAGGTCTCCGTCTGTTAACGTACATAATCGAATACTTTTTGGAAGTTACACCTATCGCAGTAATCCAAATTAGAATTGCTGTAAATGAAAAAGATGAAATGATTGAAAAGTAAGATTAACGAGTACAAAAATTAAAACCATTAAGTTGGGTTCCGTACAGACTTTTTTTTATAAATAGGCAAAAAAAATTGAAGTACGGAGTGCATAGTTAAATTGTGGGCTACTTTAAATCGGTCTTCTAAAAAGATTCAAATGAAATTTACTATAGATCATATTGAACTCGCGCTTAGCGACACTTTTTTGTAAGGCAAATGTTGGCACAGTAAAGGCTGATTAGGACACTGGTTCTGTACTTGATTTTATTATCAATAGAGCAATAATCTCATGCTAAAAAATTGTTTAAAAGAATTTTCTGTGTATGAATTATTTACTGTAGGTGCAAGCACTGTCGAAGTATTTAAAACGGCAACTAATTTTGGTATTTTTACGAGGGATACAGAAAAGTCTGATTGCATAGACCCTACTGCACTTGGATTCAGCAATTTCATTCAAATAATCTACACCAGTTCTAATACTTACGCGCATGGAAATTTTACGTTAACTAACAATTTTAAAGGCAACATAAAAAGACCTGTAAAAAGTATCATTGTTGCAATACCCGAACCTGAAACCTATGAGATGTTACTTGCAACCATCTGTTAAATTTGGAAGTTTTCTAAAAATAACAATAACTATAAAAGTTAATGTAAATTTTTAAAAAGTGATATAAATTGTAAATATATATATTAATGCACAAATATTTCACTTCAATAAACATCTAATACTACCTATTGTATTTAAATTAAAGATAAATAGTGGAACTCAAATTTGATAAGGTTTTAATTAAACCTAATGTTGAAACACAGTCCATCTATGTCAAACAGCGTATAAAACTTTCCACTAATCAGCGTCCAATTGTTTCCACCTTCTTGTCATGTTGAGCGCGACTTTTATGTTGCTTAAAACGGTAAGAGTCATTCCTAGTTTCCAATATTTCGCAATGATGTGTAATGCGATCCAGTAGCGCTGTCGTCATCTTCGCATCGCCAAATACTTGCACCCACTCACTGAATGTTAAGTATGTGGTGATAATCAATGAAGTCTTCTCATACAGCTGGCTAATGAGATGAAACAGCAACGCACCACCCGATGTTGGAAATGGTAAATAGCCCAGCTCATCTAAAATGACCGAGTCCACCAAACACAGTTGTTTCGCCAGATTACCAAACTTACCCTGCATCTTCTCGCGCTCCAGTTCATTGACTAGATCCACCGCATTATAAAAACGCACTCGTTTACCTTGGTGAATTGCGGTGACACCAACTGCGGTGGCTAAGTGGGATTTACCCGTATCAGTACCGCCCACCAGAATCAGGTTATGCGCTGTTTCCATAAAAGCGGCACTGGCTAATTGTTCAACGACTGCCTGTGACAGCGGCGTTTCTACCCAGTCAATGCCCAGTAAATCCCGATGAATCGGGAAGCGTGCCGCCTTGAGTTGATGGCGCAGGCTTTTGAGTTTCCGATCAGTTTGCTCTACCGCCAGTAAACGCTCCATTCAGGTTTCTGGACGATGCGCTTGCTTGGGTTTCTCCGCCTGTAATTCACTCCATGCGGTGGCCATGCCGTAAAGCTTTAATGTTTTTAAGCTGGTTGCGTAGTCAATGTACATTGCCAGCTCCTAACAAGTAGTCATAACGGTGGCAATTGGCGACTGGCTCCATCGTCAATACGATCCCATCTGGTACATTAATTGACGTGACTGGCAAGTGCGGCGAGATCAATCTGCGCAACTCATTCATCACGACCGGTGCATTGACGACACCACCTTCTAACGCCAGCTCACAAGCCACAGCAAGCGCATCCAGCCCTGCTTCTCCTGCCAGCATCAGTAGTTCAACAAAGGCGCGATCG
>JAYTHN010000327.1:0-11613 GCA_043732505.1 Methylotenera sp. | reverse complement strand
CGAAAGCGGGAATCCATTTTGATTTTCACTACCGCTTAAACATGGATTCCCGCTTTCGCGGGAATAACGAGCTAAATTAAATTATTTCCATATTAAAGATCTTAAAATATGTCAACTCACATCTCCAACATTCGCCCCTCCCCCGACCAAGTCATTGTAGATATTGCAAACTATGTCGTTGATTTTGATATTAAATCTGATGAAGCATTTGATACCGCCCGCAACTGTTTGATGGATACATTAGGCTGCGGCTTTGAAGCACTGGACTACCCAGCATGCACTAAACTACTAGGCCCAGTGATTGCTGGCACAGTAGTGCCGAATGGCGCGAAAGTACCAGGGACTTCATACCAGCTAGACCCGATTTTAGCGGCTTTCAATATTGGCACGATGATTCGATGGTTAGACTTTAACGATACTTGGTTAGCTGCTGAATGGGGTCACCCATCGGATAATTTGGGCGGCATACTAGCAACAGCAGATTATATTTCACGCAAAAACATCGCTGAAGGTAAAGCTGCATTAACAGTTAAAGACGTACTCATTGCCATGATTAAAGCACATGAAATTCAAGGCGTACTAGCGCTTGAAAACAGCTTTAACCGTGTAGGTTTAGATCACGTCATTTTAATCAAAATCGCTTCAACAGCGGTAGTCACTAAATTACTAGGTGGCAATAAAGAAGATATTATCAATGCGGTTTCAAATGCATTTGTAGACGGCCAAAGCCTACGCACCTATCGCCATAGCCCGAATACTGGCTCCCGTAAATCATGGGCTGCAGGTGATGCAACTAGCCGCGCAGTTCGGTTAGCCTGGATGACGATGCAAGGTGAAATGGGCTACCCATCAGCACTCACAGCCAAAACATGGGGCTTTTATGACGTGTTATTTAAAGGCAATCAATTTAAATTTCAGCGTGACTACGATTCTTATGTTATGGAGCAAGTGCTTTTTAAAATCTCATTCCCTGCTGAATTCCATGCACAAACCGCTGTTGAGTGCGCCATTCAATTGAACGCGCAAGTAGGCAATGAACTGCAAACTTTAGAACAAATCGCGCAAATTGATAAAATTGTAATTACAACACATGAGTCAGCGATTCGTATTATTGATAAAACAGGCCCCCTGGATAATCCTGCAGATCGTGACCATTGCATTCAATACATGGCGGCAATCGGCTTGCTTAAAGGCAACTTAGTAGCACTTGATTACGAAGATGCAGCCGCAGCAGACCCAAGAATTGATGCTATTCGCGCCAAAATGACGTGTGTAGAAAAATCACAATATTCCACTGATTACCATGATCCAGAAAAACGCTCTATTGCCAACGCGATTCAAGTATTTTTCAAAGATGGCAATACGTCTAACAATATCGCGGTGGAATATCCAATCGGCCACCGTCGTCGTCGCGGCGAGGGCATCCCTGAACTCGTGAAAAAATTCCAAGTGAATTTGGCACGTAAGTTTGATGCTAAAAAACAAGCCGATATTTTGGCATTGTGTTTAGACCAAGCAAAACTAGAAGCAACTCCGGTCAGTACCTTTGTAGATATGTTAGTAGCCTAAAACCATCATAGATTAAGCGACGTAAACAGCGTAAAATAGCGTTTTATTAATTCGCTATTTGAGCTTTTATGTCGCTGACCACCCTCAACGCACTGTCACCTCTTGACGGCCGCTATCAAACCAAACTAGATGCTTTACGCCCTTACTTTAGTGAATATGCGCTGATTAAACACCGCGCATTGGTAGAGGTAGAATGGCTTAAAGCCTTATCATCTGCAAGCGATTTAGCAGAAATTGCGCCGTTTAGCGCAGATACGATTCAAGAATTAGATGCTGCAATTACTCACTTTAGTGAAGCTGACGCCTCACAAGTTAAAGCCATTGAAGCGCGTACGAACCATGATGTTAAAGCTCTTGAATACTGGCTGAAAGAGAAGTTCGACCACAATCCAGAAATTAAAAAAACTAGTGAGTTTATTCACTTTGCCTGTACTTCTGAAGATATCAATAATCTGTCACACGGTTTAATGCTAAAAAGCGCGCGTGATGCGGTGATGCTGCCATTTTTAGCTAGCCTCATTGCACGCCTGACCGAATTATCACATCAGCTTGCTAACCAACCGATGCTTTCGCGCACTCACGGTCAAACAGCGTCGCCAACTACGATGGGTAAAGAGCTGGCCAATGTGGTGTACCGCTTACAACGCCAACAAAAACAGCTGATTAATAACGAGATATTAGGCAAAATCAACGGTGCTGTAGGCAACTTTAATGCGCATTTGTCTGCGTATTCTACGTTTGGTTGGGAAAGCTTCGCTAAAACTTTTGTCGAATGTTTGGGTTTAACTTATAACCCAATGACCATCCAAATTGAGCCGCATGACTATATGGCTGAACTGTATGACACGTTAGCGCGCATAAATACCATTTTGATAGACCTTAACCGCGACATCTGGGGTTATATTTCAGTCGGCTACTTTAAGCAAAAAGTGAAGGCTGGCGAAATAGGTTCATCTACTATGCCACATAAAGTTAACCCGATTGACTTTGAAAACTCAGAAGGTAATCTTGGTTTAGCCAATGCAGTATTGCGCCACATGTCAGAAAAACTACCTATCTCGCGCTGGCAACGTGACCTTACTGACTCAACCGTATTGCGCAACATGGGCGTAGCATTCGGCTACACACTATTAGGTTACGACTCATGCTTACGTGGTCTGAATAAACTAGAAGTGAACCCAGAAAAATTAGCGCAAGATCTAGATAATAGCTGGGAAGTGTTAGCTGAACCGATTCAAACAGTGATGCGCCGTTACGGCATTGAAAACTCGTACGAACAGCTTAAAGAACTCACGCGCGGCAAAGGCGGCATTAACAAAGCTTCATTGCATACGTTTATTAGTGGATTAAGCATTCCAGCTGAAGCTAAGCAATTACTACTTGAATTGACGCCTGCTAGTTATATTGGTAAAGCATCCGATTTAGTAAAACAAATTGATTAACTTTTAGGAGTTTCCATATTGAATACTGATAAAAATAACCTAAGACTTGCGGTATTAATAGATGCGGATAATACATTTAAAGTTATTGATATCATTGACGAATTGTTTGAAGAGATTTCTAAATTTGGTTATGCAAGTGTGCGGCGAATTTATGGAGATTGGACACAAAATCAGATAAGTCGCTGGAAAGAAGTGCTACCAAAGCATGCTATCCAGCCAATACAGCAATACGCTAATACCAAAGGTAAAAACTCAACGGATAGTACGCTCATTATTGATGCCATGGATTTACTCTACACTGCCCCATTAGATGATTTTTTGTATTGTATCTAGCGACAGTGATTTTACGCGCCTTGCGATACGCTTTCGTGAATCGGGCAAGCAGGTATATGGCTTTGGTGAGCAAAAAACACCCGAGTCATTAAGAGTGGCTTACAATCAATTTATCTATATTGAGATTCTTTCGCAAAACAAATTGTCAGAGGCAGTAATGACTAAAGAAGATATTGCAAGCGTAAAGATAGACAAAACCAAATCTACAACTGATTTTAAACCAAATAATGTTGCTTCTAATGAAAATAGCGCACTTAGCCTAGTAGTTAAAAAAACGTCACAACAATTAGCATCAGATACTAAATTAGTTTCGTTATTTAGATCGACAATAGATTCTCTCTCAGACGATGATGGTTATGCCAATACCAGTGAAATTAAAAAACATATACTAAAAAATTACTCAGCATTTGACTCAAGAAACTACGGATATGCCAAGTTTAGTGATCTGATTATCGCAATTAGTTTATTTGAGTTAGATTCTAAAAAACAGTGAATTAAGGATAATAGAAAGTAATGAGCGAAATCTTAGTTTTATATTACTCGCAAGGCGGTGCGGTTCGAGAAATGGCACAGCTTATTGCGCGTGGCGTTGAATCTGTAAGCGGTGCAAAAGCTCGTATTCGCACCGTTCCTAAAGTTTCTGCAACTTGCGAAGCAACTGAGTCTGATATTCCAGCAAGTGGTGACCCATACGTTGAATTAACTGATTTAGAAGAATGCATAGGTTTAGCGCTTGGTAGCCCTACCCGCTTTGGCAATATGGCTGCGCCGATGAAGTATTTTTTAGATGGCACTGTCGCTTTATGGCTAAAAGGTGCGCTTATTGGCAAACCTGCGGCGGTATTTACAAGTACGGGCTCTATGCACGGTGGCAATGAATCTACACTACTCACCATGATGTTGCCAGTGATGCACCATGGCATGTTAATCGTTGGCTTACCTTACTCTGAACCTGAGTTATCCAGTACGCAATCTGGCGGAACGCCTTATGGCGCTAGCCATATTGGTGGTTCAGCGGATGATAAACTTATCACAGCTGAAGAGCGCAAACTGTGTTTAGCCTTGGGTAAACGTCTTGCCCAAACCGCATTAAAACTTTCTGTTTGAGATTATAGAGAATGAGCTTAGCTACTGAAGCACGTCAATTTTTACGCGCTACACGCAGTGGCGTGCTTTCAACTTTTTCAACTAAGTTTGAAGGTTACCCTTTTGGTTCAGTCGCGCCATTTATATTAGATCATAGCGGGCAACCCATTGTGTTAATCAGCACAATTGCTGAGCACACCAAAAACATTATCGCTAACCCTAAAATGTCATTGCTGGTATTTACTGGCGATGATGATTTACAGGCGAGTGCGCGCTTGACCTTAATCGGTGAGGCTAAGCAAATTGATAAGGCAGATGTCGATTTACGCACTCGCTACTTGTGCTATTTTCCACAGGCTGCTAGCTATTTTGAAATGCATGATTTTAATTTTTATCGTGTTGAAATCGTACAGGCACGTTATATTGCAGGCTTCGGCAAGATGGGCTGGATTTCAGGAAAAGAGGTTTCTGGAGTAGCACTTTCAGGAAACGAGCTGATCAATACACCTTCACAGTTAGCCGCACAAGAAAGTGCCATTATTAACCACATGAATGCTGACCATGCTCACAGTATGATTGCCTACAGCAAGCACTTTCATGGTGTGGATGTAACGAATCCTGAAATGTTGGGGATTGATAGCGATGGTTTTGATATGAGTGTGTCTGTTGAATTGAACACACAAGAATCGAGTATTCAAACAAAAATCTTACGCTTTAATTTTGATCAACCCATTCACGACGCGAAATCTGCCAGAGTTTCGTTAGTCGCCATGTCAAAAGCAGCAGAATTATGATTCAAACGGCTACGCTTCAAACACCCATGATTAAAAAATTACGTCTGGGCGCAATCATAAGCCTGATTACATTGATATTCTTGTGTTTAGCATGGGAAAGCATGCTAGCACCATTAAAACCTGGCGGCAGTATGCTCATGTTAAAAGCAGCGATATTGCTCATACCTTTATTTGGGATTTTGCGTGGTAAACGTTATACCTATCAATGGGCGAGCATGTTTATATTGTTATTTTTCACTGAGGGTGTTGTGCGCGCATGGTCTGATATTGGACTTTCAGCAAAACTAGCATGCGCTGAAATTGTACTCACCGTCATATTTTTTATATGCACCATTTTTTATGCACGGCTTACTCGTGCAACTGTTTAACTTGCAAATATTGTCAATTAATAAGCACCGCTTAGTGCTAAGTAATAAGTATTTACATTAGCACCGTACTAAAGCCCCCGTCTTCTACTATAATTTAAGCATGAAAATTTTACTCTCCAACGATGATGGCTATTTCGCCCCTGGCCTCACCATACTTGCAGAACACATTGCAAAAATAGCTGAGATTACAGTGGTAGCGCCTGAAAGAAATAGAAGCGGCGCAAGTAACTCGCTGACATTGGACAGACCTTTAAGTGTAAAAAAAGCGACCAATGGCTTTTTTTACGTGAATGGCACACCTACAGATTGCGTGCATATAGCTTTGACTGGGCTAATGGAGACCATGCCAGACATGGTGATTAGCGGTATTAACGATGGTGCTAACATGGGTGATGACACGATTTACTCAGGCACGGTTGCAGCTGCGACAGAAGGTTATCTGCTAGGCATTCCATCCATTGCAATCTCTATGTCGCAACACAATTCTTCCAACTTTGAAACTGCCGCAATAGTGGCGGTCGAACTAGTGCAGCACTTCATTAAAAACGGTTTTAAATCAACAACTCTGCTGAATGTGAACGTGCCTGACATTCCTTATGAAGAGCTTAAAGGTCGCGTGGTCACACGCCTAGGCAAGCGTCATAAGGCTGAGCCTGTAATTCAGCTCAAAACACCACGTAATGAAACTGTGTATTGGGTTGGCCCTGCAGGACAGCCCAATGACGGTGGCGAAGGTACTGATTTTTATGCGATTGCGCATAACCAAGTGTCTATTTCACCTATTCAGGTCGACTTAACCAAGCATACGCAATTAACTGAAATTAAAGACTGGCTAGTTAGCTAAGTTGGCAATCGTAAAAACAACACAAGCTGGTATAGGCATGACATCGTTGCGCACACGCGAACGCATGTTAGTACGTTTACGTGAGCAAGGCATTAAAGATGAAGTCGTGCTTTCTGCGATTTCAAGCATTCCACGTCATATCTTTGTCGACGAAGCCCTTTCTATTCGCGCTTATGAAGACGTATCGCTGCCAATTGGCTTTGGTCAGACAATCTCTCAACCGTATATTGTTGCACGCATGACAGAGATTTTGCGTAACGGTAATATCATGAATAAAGTCTTAGAGATTGGTACTGGTTGCGGATATCAGACTGCCGTGCTTTCTAGATTAGCGAAAGAAGTATATTCAGTGGAGCGTATTCGCCCCCTTGTGATGAAAGCCCGCGGACATTTGCGCGAGCTAAAGTGTGTGAATGTAAAACTAGACCATGCTGATGGCAATATGGGCTTGTTGCAAATCGCACCGTTTGATTGCATTATCGTTACTGCCGCGGCTAGCCATATTCCACAAGATTTGTTGGACCAACTCGCAATCGGTGGTCGCTTGGTGATTCCTGTTGGGACAGACGAGCAAATTTTATATTTAGTAAAGCGTATTGCGCAATTAGAGTATCGTCAAACAAAACTAGAGCCTGTGAAATTTGTACCTTTATTAGGTGGAACATCGTGATATTTAAAGCACCGATGTTTAAACATAGTGATCTCTAAAGTCGCAATATTAAAAGTTTTAATAAGTAGTGGTGAATGATAAAAAATAGTCGTAATTTATGCTTAGTACTGCCTCTGTTGTGCTTTATAGCGTGTGGCAGCAACCCTCCTGCACCCGTGATTGATCGCTTACCTACAACTAAGTCCACAAATGCTAACAAGACCAATAGCAATAAAATAAGCACCGCTAAACCTAGTTATAAAGCAGGTGATTGGCGTCCAGACACATATACTGTAAAGAAAGGCGATACATTATTTAGTATTGGCTTGGAGCATGGCTATGATTATAAAGACATTGCACAAGCGAATAATATTGTTTCACCTTACAACATCAAGGTAGGTCAAATGCTAAAATTCACCGCTTTAAAAGAAAAGCCATCTACAATTGCCATCAATAATCAAGACAATCAAGATGGTGTAGTGATTACACCTATTAATATTGAATCAAGCACTGCTAATAGCACTTCAACTAATGCATCAGCTGATCCCCCAGTGTCAGCTAAGTCAGCGCCACCTTCAGTGTTAGCTATTTCTGAGCCCAAAGCGATACGTGAACATTACAGCAATGATGCTTTAAAGAAACCGTTACCAACGTCAAAACCAGCGACTAAAACAACTGTAGATAAAACGACTGGCGATAATGTTGCCACTAAACCTGCAGTCATCGCTACGCCTGATACAGTAAAACCGTCTGCTAAAGCAAAGGTAGATAATGAAGCTCCTGATGATATGGATTGGGCATGGCCGACTAAAGGAAAGGTAACCGCCAACTTTAATGAAGCTAGTAATAAAGGGATTGATATAGCGGGGAGCACAGGTCAAGCAATTACCGCGGCGGCCCCTGGCAAAGTCATTTATAGTGGTTCAGATTTACGTGGCTATGGCAAATTAGTGATCATCAAACACAACTCTAGTTATTTATCGGTGTATGCGCACAATAGTTTAATTGTCGTAAAAGAAGGTCAACAAGTAAGCCGTGGTCAAAAGATTGCAGAAATGGGTAATACAGATAGCAATAGTGTCAATTTACATTTTGAGATTCGCCACCAAGGTAAATCTATAGATCCGACTAAATACCTGAGTGCAAATTAAAATCTGCATTTAATCTTTAAGGAGCACGCAATGGCTAATAATTCAGACCCCAATAAATATAGTAAAAATAAAGACATTAAACCTGAAAGTGCATTTAGCAATTTAGCTGCAGTGGGCAGAGTCGGCTTGATGCTCATTGGGCTAATTGGTATTGCCATGGAAATGTTTCGCGATGGTGGCTGGGTTAAAACACTATTTGGTAAAATTTTTCAATCAACGACGACGATGCTTTCGATTCCAGTAATCATTTTAGCGCTGTGGTTATTTAATCGCTGGGTTAGTGCACCGAGTAAATCGGAAACTAAAAAAAGTGGTGATTTACCCATGTATATCATGATGGCGATAGGGGCATATTATGTATTTAGGCTAATCAGTACGGGTTCTTTTTAGCGTTTAAATTAAATATTTAATATTAAAATTCAATAAAAAAGCGACTTATACCCGCTTTTATTAATTTTTTACAACTGTAATGTTTACTAAATTTTCATTAAAACAATTAATTAACTTTTTTAGCTTCTTGCTGATAGTACTCACGCACATCTGTTAAATCAAATTCACGCGCCCATTTAATGATTTCATCAAATGCTGGTGCACCAATTTCACCCACTTGCGCATGAATACCCGCTTGTTCACGAATCACCAAAATCCCTGGGATTTGGTTCACTTCAAAATACTCACCGATATCTGGATCACTTTCAGTATTGACCATACCAAAAACAATATCTGGATTTGAAGCAGCAGCCGCTTCAAAGGTTGGCGTAAATGACAAACATGGCTCGCACCAAGGTGCCCAAAAATCCACAATCACGAAAGCATTTTTTTCGATGGTCTCTTTAAAGTTTTCTTTATTTAGTGCAACAACTGCCATGGCTAAATCCTAAATTTAAGTGATTAATTTCAAAAATTGTACAGTTTACCAGACGGCGTCATTTAAGTTAAGTTCGGCGTACTGATTTAGCGTTAATACTAGTTTTGTTTTAGTCTATGACTTTGTTTTAGTATGTGGCATTAATTTAATCTACCCTTTTACCCCAAGCACCCGCAAAAAATAACTCATTGAGTGGACGACGCGTACGTGCTGCAGTTTCGCGGCTCAACACTTCACCCTCTAAACTTTCAATATCAGCAGGATACCCAACAGATACCATCGCCATCAGATTAAATTGCGCTGGAATCGCAAACACTTCTCGTGCTTTATCCGCATCAAAGCCACCCATCTGATGCGCCATTAAGCCCATGCTACTTGCTTGCAAGCATAAGTTTTCAGTTGCAGCGCCAGTGTCATATTGCCCAAAACGGTTTGGCTTACTATTGTGATTAAATAAGGTATCTGCGATTGTTAGCAATAACAACGGTGAATTTTTAACCCAAGCTTGATTCCCTGGTACCAAGCAATCAAAAGCTTGCTGCCAACTAGTTGCATCTTTGTTTTTATCCCACACAACAAATCGCCAAGGTTGGTCACCAAAACATGAAGGTGCCCAGCGTGCAGCTTCTAAAAGCTCGATAGTTTGCGCATGGCTAATAGACTTAGTCGCATCATAGGCGCGACCACTCCAACGATTACCAAGGGTTTCGTTAATAGGTACTTGGGTAAACGCTGGGTTGTGCATATTGCATCCTTAAGAATTGAGCAGTAGCTAATATATTAAATGAATTGTATAGCGACAGAATTATAACGTTAGATAGTCAATATAACCTTGTTCTGCTCCACCATAAAAGGTATTAGCATCGGCTACATTCAACGGGGCATCTATTTTGTAACGCGCTACTAAGTCTGGGTTACCGATAAATGGCACGCCAAACGCAATCACATCAGCATGTCCACTCGCAATAGCGGCATTACCACGCGCTTTATCGTAACCTAAGTTTGCCATGTATGCGCCTTTGAAGAGCTTACGTAATTCGGCAAAATCAAAAGCAACAGCATTCCCACCAACATCACCTTCAACGACATGTAAATATGCAAGATTGAATTGATTAAGTGCACTAACAACATAATTAAATAGCGCTTGTGGATTAGTGTCAAACATATCATTGAATGGATTAACTGGCGAAAGACGAATGCCAACTTTGTCTGCGCTTGCTACACCAACTACTGCGCTAATCACTTCTAATAAGAATCGTGTACGATTTTCTAAATTACCGCCATAGTTATCTGTACGCTTATTACTCCCATCACGTAAAAATTGGTCAAGCAAATAACCATTCGCTGCGTGAATCTCTACACCATCAAAACCTGCCGCCAATGCGCATTTTGTGGCGTGTACATAGTCAGAAATAATGATTGGCAATTCACTTGCTTCTAAGGCGCGCGGCTCAACAAAATCGACCATGCCTTCATAAGTATATAACTGACCTGCTGGTTTGATTGCTGAAGGCGCAACCGGCAATACGTTATTAGGTAATAAGCTAGGATGTGAAATACGGCCTACATGCCATAGTTGCAATACGATTTTTCCGCCTTTTGCATGTACAGCCGCTGTCACTTTCTTCCAACCCACAACTTGCGCATCTGTATAAATACCAGGTAAAAAAGGATAGCCGTGACCCATTTCTGAAATGGGTGTAGCTTCAGTGACAATCATGCCAGCAGTTGCACGTTGTTCATAGTAAGTGACGCTCATCGCTTGTGGTACGCCACTATCTTTAGGCGCTCTGCTTCTTGTGAGGGGCGCCATGACCATGCGATTTTTAAGGCTAATTGCACCCAAATGTGTTGGGCTAAATAAATCTATTGCCATGTAATTCTCCGTTATATTTATTTTGTTACAGATTATTTTTTTAATGACGAAATTATTTAATTGGTTTTTCAGCGGGCAATTTCACACCTTCAATCAAGAGTGTGATTTCAATGTCGTTGCCCACAGGAGCATTAGGTTTTAGCGCCCAATTTAAACCAAAGTCACTCGCTTTAAGTGAGGTGTGTGCTTCTATACCCATACGGTAGCCACCCCATGGATCTGTACCAAAACCGAGTACAGTAAATGGAAAACTCATTTGTTTAGCCACACCATGCAGTGTAAAAGTACCGGTAATCACTCCTTCAGTATTGCTTTTAGCTTCTACTTTAGAACTTACAAAAGTCATTTCAGCAAATTTAGCGACATCTAAATACTCATCTTTTTTAATATTCTCATCACGTTTAGCATGGCTACTATTGACGCTTAGTAAATTAATTTTTGCTTCTACCGATGAATGTGCAAGGTTCTCACGGTCAATCAAAATCTTACCGCTTACATCACTAAAAGTACCTGATGTTTTAGACGCAACATGGCGTATGGTCCAGTTGGCAAAACTATGCGTATCGTCAATACGATAAGATTCTTGGTCTGCCATGGCAAAACTAGAAAAAGCAAAACTGATACTTAGCGCTA
>JAYTHN010000326.1:0-3649 GCA_043732505.1 Methylotenera sp. | reverse complement strand
TGTTAGAACTTTCCAGTAGTGTTAAGAACTTTTCATTTATCAAGTTTTCTGATTGGTATGAGTTAACCCTGTGATAAATACTGTTTTCAAGTGAGTTTCTAGTCAGCATCAATGATTTCAGTCAATGTATGTATTACAGTACCTATTAATTGAAGTGTCTAATGAAGTGTCTAAATTGAACGTTTTGAATTGAGTAGCTATGAATGATTTTACAGTAGAAGCAACCCAACTTACGAGACTTTACGGTGGTAGAGAGGTTGTTATAGATGTGAGTTTTACGCTTAGTAAAGGCGAGGTGCTAGGTTTTTTAGGACCGAACGGTGCTGGTAAATCTACGACCATGAAAATGCTCACAGGTAATCTTGCGCCCAGTAATGGCAATGTGAAAATTTGCGGCATCGACATGATTGAGCAGCCTAAAGAAGCAAAGGCTTTAATTGGCTACCTGCCTGAAATGCGCCCTTTATATAAGGAGTTCACTGTAGACGAATATCTTACTATTGCAGCACGCTTGCATAGAGTCAGTGCTAGCCATATCAAAAAAGCTGTAGAAGTTGCTAAAGAGCGCTGTGGTTTAGGACATATGAGCAAGCGATTGATTGAGAATCTATCTAATGGCTATCAACAGCGAGTGGGTATTGCCCAAGCGATTATTCATAATCCAATGGTGGTTATTTTAGATGAACCTACTGTTGGCTTAGATCCAATCCAGATTCGTGATATTCGCGCCTTAATTCGTGAAGTGGGGGCTGAGCGAAGCGTCATTATTTCTACACATATTTTGCCTGAAGTGGAAATGGTCTGTGACCACGTGCAAATTATCGATAAAGGTAAATTAGTCTTTAACGGTTCAATTGACGTGCTTAAAAAACAACGTATTGGTAATAGGTTATTGATAGCTATGCATAACCCGCCAAGTAGTGATGCGCTTTTAAAAATTGCAGGTGTGACTGAAGTTGAAGTTGTGTCTAGCGGCTTGATGCGGGTGCGTTTTGCAGATGATGCCACACCAGCAGAAGCTATTGTTCAGGCCGCAGTAAAAAGCGGCTGGGGCTTACATCAAATTGCACCTGATCAAACAAGTTTAGAAGACGTGTTTGTGCAATTGACTTATCAAGAACAAGCTGCAGTTTAAGCCAGAATAAGGTCGGAGTTAAGGCCAAAAAAGGATCGCAACATGATTATCAATGTAGCAAGAAAAGAACTTAAAAGTATGTTTGCTTCACCAATGGGTTGGGTGATTTTATCGTTGTTGATGTTTTCATTTGGTACTTATTATTTAAACGGTGTTAATGATTATTTCTCCGTCATGTCAGGCGCCATGCGCCCTGCAGAGCGTACCGGGGTGACCCAATTTGTTGGGCAAATGGTCTATGGTTTTGCCTCATTTATGGTGCTATTTGCAGTGCCGCTACTTTCAATGCGCTTGATCAGTGAAGAGCGTCGCAATCAAACATTGCCTTTTTTATTCAGTGCACCAATTTCACTGACAGAGATTGTATTGGGTAAGTTTTTGGGCTTAGTCGCATTTCTAAGCATATTAATTGTGTTCATTGGTTTTATGTTGTCTACGCTCAACATCTGGGCGGATATTGATTTTGGCTTAATTATTGCCAACTCAATAGGATTGTTATTAATGGTGGCAAGCTTTTCAGCGCTTGGTTTGTACTTTTCAAGCATGACGCAACAGCCCGTAGTGGCGGCAATTTTAACGTTCATTGCGTTATTTGCGCTAATGTTTTTAGATCGATTTTTTGCCGGTGATCCTAGCAATACTTTAGCTAACTTATCGCTTACACGTCACTTTCAATCATTCTCTGGTGGTTTGATAGACACAGGTGACATTGCCTATTTTGTTTTATTTATTGTGACATTTTTAACATTAACTGTGCGCCGTTTAGATGCTGACCGTTTACGTGGTTAAGCTTAAGCAGTAAATTAAGCGCTATTCAAACTAGCTAAATGTTAACCCCCTCTGAAATATTGGATCTTGTGAAATGAATATCAATAGTAAATTACGCTTTCAGCTACTAGTACAAAATGGTTTTTTTGTCGTCTTATTTTTACTGCTAGTGATTTTGTTAGGCTATTTAGCAAGTCAATATCGTTATGCAAAAGATATTACCCAAGCCAACCGCAATATTCTCACGCAAGGTAGCGTTAATATATTGAATCAAATGAAAGAACCTGTGAATATTACTGTATTCGCAACGAAAGATGATGCGTCAGGGGGCGATAATTTTCGTAAAGGTATGATTGACTTTGTGGCACGCTATCAACGTGCCAAAAAGAATGTAAATTTGAAATTTATCAATCCATCTGAAGAGCCAAAGCTCGCGCAAGATGCGGGTATTAAAAACGATGGTGAAGTGATTGTAGAATATCAAAAACGTGTCGAGCATATTACGCCACCGATTGCCGAACAAGAGATGACCAATCTTTTAGTAAGGCTTTCTCGTACCAATCAACAGGCTGTAATGTACTTGGATGGCCATGGTGAGCGCAACTTAATTGGCGTTAAAAACTTTGATATTGGTGAGTTTGGTAAACAGCTAGAGGCTAAAGGCTTTAAGTTTGCCAATCCAGATTTAACGATTGCCCAATCGGTGCCAAGTAACGGTGCCATGCTTGTGATTGCAAGCCCACAAGTTGATGTGAGTGAAGTTGAAGCAAAAAAAATCAAAGCTTACTTAGAGGCAGGAGGTAATTTATTTTGGCTGCTCGATGATGATAATTTGCGCGGCCTTAAAGAAGTGGCTGATTATCTAGGTTTGCAAGTGTCATCAGGAATCGCGATGGATATGGCCTCTGCCCAATACGGCGCCGATGCCAGAGTTTCTTTTGCTAGTTTGTACGGCGAACATGCGATTACCAATAACTTTATGTTGCGTACCTTGTTTCCAGAAGCACATGAAGTGACTGCACACGGTAATGATGATAATGGCTGGAAAGTCAGTAACTTGGTGGAAGTTGCGCCTAATGGTTGGTTAACTTCTGAAAAATTAGCTAAAGATGTTAAGCCGGTTTTCAACGAAACAAAGGATAAAAAAGGGCCTATTAATATCGGTGTAGCACTTGAGCGTACTTACGGTAAAAAAGGTCAACGAGTAGTGGTGATGGGGAATGGCAACTTTTTATCAAACACCTTTATTACTAATGGCGGAAACTTAGATTTAGGTGTGAATATGGTGAATTGGCTCGCTGGCGATGATAAACTCATTACCATTCAGCCTATGCCACTGAAAGATATCAATATGACGATTCCAGATACCGATTCAGGCCGCATTATTGCTTGGACTGTGTTTCATGGTTTTCAATACTTTATCCCGTTAGGCATGATGATTGCAGGCTTTTACTTATGGTGGAAACGTAGAAAAGCATGACTGTTGGCTTACTAAGTACATGTTTTATAAAGATTAGTTTTTTTAAAGGTAAAGCATGAAAAACCGATGGTTACTTAATTTGGTTATTTTAATTTTAGTTGCTGGCTTGGTATCGTTTTTATATTTAGGTCCTAAACAAGCGGCAGAACAAGATAATAGATACGAAATGTCTAATTATAAGTTAGCAGAGTTCAATGCAATTAGCATAGAGTTCCCGACTAAAGCAGCAATTACTTTTGCTAAAATAGATGGTTTTTGGCGCTTAA
>JAYTHN010000325.1:0-3652 GCA_043732505.1 Methylotenera sp. | reverse complement strand
CACGTAACGCACCTGCCAAACGCTGTGCTTGGCGCGCGCTAGGTGCGCAAACATAGGCTATTCTTAATCCCGCACCCAAACATTTTGAAAAGCCACTGATATACCAAGTAATCTCTGGTGCAATTTGCGCAATAGTCATTGGCGTTTCTATTGGAAGCATGCCGTAAGCATCATCTTCGATGATAGGTACGTTAAAACGCATTGCGATATCCGCCAGCGCTTGACGCCTATGTAAGGGCATTGTTTTGGTGTTTGGATTTTGTAAAGTAGGATTGCAATAAAATGCACGTGGATGCTGGGTTTTGCAGGCATCTTCCAATGCACTGACGATTGGACCGTCTGAATCACTGGGAATTGAATGTAACCGAACGCCTAACTGCGCAGCAATAGCCTTAATGCCCGGATAAACCAAGTCTTCAACACAAATCAGCTCACCTGGCCGCGCAAGCTGTGACATCAGCGCAAGTAACACACTATGAATACCAGAGCTGACTAACACTCTTTCAGCTGTACATTTGGGTACAAATGGTTGCAACCATCCTGCAGCTACTTCACGGTCTTCAGGCATGCCACCAAAATCTTGATAGCGCATTAAATTATAAATATCAGCATTTTCGATAATACGTGCTGCATCAACTTTCAACTTACCCACAAGTCCGGTTGGCTCTGGCGGCATATTCATGGTCATTTCCGCACTACTGCCATCTCGCAAAGGGATTGCAGGTGGTCGACCTCGAACAAAAGTGCCTGTACCTGCTCGTGAATCTATGAGTCCACGTTTCCTTGCCTCACTGTATGCGCGCGCAATGGTCGTGTAATTAAGTTGCAATTCTTCAGCTAAATCCCGCAGCGTAGGTAAACGGTCTCTGGCTTGAAGTCGCTCGGTACCTATATCTTCTTCAATTAAATCGGCAATCAACAAATAAGCTGGCTTTTTACTCTCAGAAAGTTTTTTAAGCCAATGGTGCGTTAACGATGACATAGTATATTTTTTAGCACTCTTTAATTAGCGTTGTAAACATTTTGGGTAATACCATCATTTTCTACTGTGATTTAATAGATGAGTATCAATTTTATTGTTAATTAATACTCATCAAACTTAAAATTCTGCAACAAATCAGTGCCTAGCATGTGTTTTAGTAAAGTTCTGGTGCAAAAAATCATCTATTTTTTCTCACCAAATAAACTAAAAATTCTCTATTAAAATTATTAAATCACAGTTTTAAGTATATTTTCAAATTTTGATTGCGTATTGATTGCATTTTATGTGTCGCTTGATGGCATACAGATTGCTAATTGTGTTTGCAACGCAATTCAAGTCTCAAAGCAGTCAGCACTTGGTTTGCGGCAAGCATTGCCCTTAACTATTGGAGAAATACTCATGTCAGATTTAACTGAAACATCCAAAATAAAGTGTCTATTATCAACGAATGCCAAAAAGAAAGTCATGTTAACTGCTGCAACTTCTGCACTAGCAACTGCATTATGTGTGCCAGTTTCAAATACCAACGCAGGTGCCACTATCAATTTTGGTGAAGACAAATCTATTACCGTTGGACTAGGATTAAGAGCTGCTTTTACCAATGCTGAAGATGGAGCACCGAATGGTAAATCAAGATCAAATGATTTTGATGTTTATAGTGCACGATTATTTACCAGCGCTAGTTTAAACAAATATATTAAGGGCACCCTAAACCTTGACGCTACGGCAGGAGCTGAAAGTAGTTTCGGTAGTGCTAGAAATGGTGTGGGCGATAAGGTACAAGTTTTTGATGCGATTGCACGATTTGAATTTGCGCCTGAGTTTAATATTTGGGCAGGTCGCATGCTTGTCCCTAATGATCGCGGCAATATGGATGGTCCTTATTACTTGAGCACATGGCTTTACCCGGCACTGGTAGCGCAATATCCAGGCCAAACCAATGGCCGTGATACAGGCGTTACAGCATGGGGTAAATTGAATGACGCACATTTTACCTATGCAGCCGGTGCCTTTAAAGGCCATAACAATTTTAAAGGGGCATCAAGCGACAATAGCAATTTAATATATGTCACACGGCTTCAATATGATTTTTGGGATGCAAATCCAGTACAAGCGTACTTTACAGCAAGTACTTTGTATGGGACCAAAGAAACTTTAGCCATTGGACTAGCAGCTAACTATCAAAAAGACGGTGTTGGTACTAGCGTTAAAAAAGGAGATTATCTAGGCTATAACATTGATGCATTGATGGAAAAAAATATCGGCATTGGTGTCTTAACCTTAGAAGGTGCAGCTTATAAGTTTGATTCAGATGGTGTATCTGATGTAAATACTGGGCTTGTTACGAGCACATTATCACAACCCAGCAGCACAGCGAACGTAGGTGGAGTATCTGAAGGAAAAGCCTATTTAGCTAGTGCAGCGTTTTTATTCCCACAAAAAATTGGTTGGGGCAAATTTCAACCAACGTTTCGTTTTATGAAGTTTAAGGCAGATTCAACCTCAGGCGATGGAATTAATTCTGTCAATGTTGCCTCCAGTGATACTAAGCAATATGACTTAGCTATGAACTATATTATTGAAGGGCACGATGCGCGCTTAAGTGCAGTGTATAGCAAGACTAAAAAGGATCAAGCAGGTCCTGATATTGATCTTGATAAATTCATTTTAGGCGTGCAATTACAATTTTAGATTTAATCGCAGGTAATAAGCAATCAAATGACTGATACGGATTGTATATCTGTATCAGTAATCTTCTAGTAGTTTTAAGCTGTAACCCCACACTCGTAAAAAACATCAAAACACCACCTCATTATTCACTTGATTGCATTTTATTGACGTATTGATTGCATTAATGAAGTTTATCCTCATAGATTTTCTAAACTTAGCCATAAAGTTACATTTTTGGTGCAATTAACTTGATTTAGCTAGTTTTTAGTGCAAATTTAATCTTTCTTACATTAGCCAACTTTAAGTAAAAACATGTGAATTAAAATTAATTTTCTTTGCGAAAAGCTTGTTTTAGCATTTTGATTGCATATTGATTGCATATATAAAAACTTGTGATGGCATAGTGATTGCTATATTTTACGTAGTAGCACTTAAATACAGCACCACAATAAAGTGCTCTCGATATTACATTTAACAGCAACTCATTGACAATTTACGGAGATTTATTATGCCAGCAGTAACCAAAGCAGCTCATCAAAAAGGTGATTTTTTTGTTGATTATGAAGAGAAAGTCTTTGAAGACGTTAAGGCAAAGCCGGGTCAAAAAGCACTAGTGACTTTTCACACCGTTGCATTTGAAGGCTCAATCGGTTTTGTGAATATGTTGCAAGCGACTCGCTTACAACGTAAAGGCTATGAGACATCAATTCTATTATATGGACCAGGCGTAACACTAGGTTTGCAACGTGGTTTTCCGACTTTAGGTGATGAGGCATTTCCTGGTCATCAAAACTTTAACAATCAGCTTGCTAAGTTTATGGGTGAAGGTGGAAAAGTGTACGCTTGTCGTTTCGCCTTACAAGCTTTGTACGGTCATGGTGAGCCTTCTTTGATTCCTGGCGTGCGTGCAATCAGCCCATTGGATGTGCTCGATTTAAAATTAATTCACATTAACGAAAATGCAGTAATTATTGATACTTGGACTGTATAGATTGATAA
>JAYTHN010000324.1:0-3665 GCA_043732505.1 Methylotenera sp. | reverse complement strand
GGTTAAAGCTAGCTTCGCTAGTGGTAATATCTCCAGGTGCTAAATGCATGATGAAAAATGAGATTAGACTAATTCCTATCAGCAGCGGAATCATCCATAAAAAACGTTTAAGCAGATAGATAAGCATGTTATAAATTGCTCACTAAATAATTACACATAGAAAATATTGATTCATATCATGAGTGTTCGCTATTAATGTTCACTGATTTCAGTACGCGCATAATTTTTAGGAATATACCATTCGTAGGTATTATGGCCGATACCCGCTGGTGGTGCAGGGTTACTAATTCCTATCACACGCTTATGAATCGCGGTCAGCCCATAGCCAGCAGATAAAAACACAACAGGGCTGTCTTCCAGTAATATTTTTGAAAATTCATGGTAAATTTTCATCCGTTTATCAGGGTCAAGCTCCAGCCTGCCTGCTTCTAACAACTTATCCACACGTGGATTATTATAGCTAATAAAATTAAACTGCCCTGGTGCTTGCTGACTAGAGTGCCAAATACTATATTGATCTGGGTCTAGCGATAAGCTCCAACCTAATACAACTACATCGAATTCTTTTGGTTTAATAAAACGGCCTAGAAAACTAGCCCATTCTAATACACGAATATTGGCATCAATACCTATCTCTTTAAGTCGGCGCTGTATTAATACGCCTGTCATTTCACGTTCTTTGTTTTGGTTAGTTAAAATTTCAAAAGTAAATGGTTTACCATCTTTATCTATAATGCCATCGCCATCATGGTCTTCGTAACCAGCCGCTTTTAATAAAGCCTTAGCTTTATTTGGGTCATATGGGTAGGGTTTTAGTGCAGAGTTACTCCAGCGTGTGCCTGGCTTGTAAGGCGATGCGACAGGCTCACCTAATCCTAATAGTACGCCATCGATAATTTCTTGCTTGTTGATAGCATAATTAATTGCTTGTCTTACGCGCACATCATCAAATGGTTTGCGTTTTAAGTTAAAGCCTAAATAAGTATAACTATTACCGAGTTCTTTATATAAGGCTATGTTTTTATTAAGCTCAGGTCTGGCGGGGAAGATTCTGGCATATTGAATTGGGTTTAAGCCCATAGAGTCAATGTTGTCGGCGCTCAGCTCTAAAAACTGTGCAGCTTTATCAGGAATAATACGGGAAAGTAGAGAGTCAATTCTAGCTTGACCCTGCGTTGCGTTAGCGTTGCGTGTCAGTTTAAGGTATTGCCCATTTTTCCAACTATCTAACTTATAGTAATGACTACCCACAGGGTTTCGCGCAAACGCTGTGGTGTTAATGTCTTGATCTTTAAGTAAATGTTTGGGCAGTATGTGTAACCCAGCCCAAGTATCTAGTGCTGGGGCATATGGTGCAGCATAAGTCACGCGAAACGTGCTTGCATCTGGTGCTTCAGCCTTAGTGACTAATTTGAAATCAGAACCGTAGGGCGTACGTGTTTTTACATCAGTGACTTTTTGCCATGTAAATAAAACATCATCACTAGTAAGCGGCTGATTATCCGCCCATTTAAGGTTAGGTTTTAGATGGAAGGTAATGGTTTTTTGATTTTTGGAAACTTCCCATGATTGTGCCAATTCACCTGTTAAATCTAAGTTTTTGTCATATTTAAGTAGGCTATTAAATATATTGGTAGCAATCGCTGAAGCTGCAGATTCTCCTGCAATCATTGCTATTAGGCCGCTCGGTTCACCAGTCATAGCGTCTATGAGCGTGCCACCATCGTTTGGAGGATAGTTTTTACTGTAGTCAATTGTATTAGTTGATAGATGGTTGAATGTCGATTTTCCACAACTAATCATTAATAACGAAATCAGCGCGATGAACGATATTTTTCTCAAACTATGATGTCGACTGAGCCTCAGCATACGTTTAGATATAAATAAATACTATCATTTTTTTTGCGCAGACTTGGTGGTAGATGGTTTGCGCTTAGTCTTAACTTGCTTAACACTGGTTTTTGAATGTGTATCCATTTTTTTAATGACTGATTTCTTAGTATTCAATTTTTTGTTGTTTTGTTTGGTTTTCGTTTGGGTTTCAGATTGTGCAGAAGCATAAGTTTCTTTAGTAATTGTAAGCGACTGACCTAATTTCACTCGGCTATTTTTAAGCGAATTTGTTTTCATGATTTGCTTTACGGTCAAGCCAAAACGCTTGGCGATAATCTGCATGCTTTCGCCTTTTTTAACTTTATATACGACGCTTTTGGGCCTAGCAGGTTCAATTTCATCTTTACTGTTTACATTATTGTTAGAGACATTGTTTCGAGTGTTATTTAAATCAATATTATCTGAATCTTGTTTAGCACTATAATTATAATCAGTTTCATTAGTGGTAGTTAGCGTTAAGTCTTTGTTTAGATTAATTTTTGGGCTGTTAAAGTCGGCACGATTGCCATTTGGCACTAAAATAGTTGAGGAGTTTTTGATTTTCTTTTGTGCAGGTAAGTTATTGACATCACGCAATACCCCAACTTGAATCCCAAACTTAGTCGCAATATTCTCCATACGTTCGCCGCGCTTAGCTAAATATGTTTGCCAACTTACTAGAGGTTTGTTGTAGCTCGCTAAATTGTTTCTAAAAGTTTGAGCAGATGTGATGGGTAATAACAAATCATGCTTACCCCCGCTACTGGTAATCACTGGGCGGTTGTAACTTGGGTTTAATGCGATAAATTCATCATCAGTAATTTCGGCAAGCTTTGCGGCAAGATGTGCATCAATCTGCGGTGGTGCTGTTACTTTTGCAAAGTAGGCAGTATTGGCAATCGTCTGAATTTTAAGGCCATAATTGCCAGGATTAGTCATTAAGTTTTTAATGGCCTGCAATTTAGGAACATAATTTTTAGTTTCAGGCGGTAAGTTCAAACTCTCATAATCAGTAGGCAACCCTAATTTACGATTGCGTTCTATCGCCCGTCCAACCGTACCCTCACCAGCGTTATATGCAGCTAACGCTAAATCCCATGCGCCAAACATGGTATGTAACTTTTCTAGGTAAGTAAGCGCAGCATCGGTAGCAAACGTTACGTTCCGTCTATTATCTACCCACCAATTTTGTTTAAGTCCGAAGTTTTTGCCAGTTGATGGAATAAATTGCCATATACCAGAGGCTCGACCACTAGAGTAGGCTTGTGGATTATAAGCACTTTCTATCATCGGCAATAGGGCGATTTCAGTAGGCATGCCCCGTTTTTCTACTTCTTCAACGATGTGAAATAAGTATTTCTGGCTACGTTCTACCATGCGTCTTATATAATCTGGACGTGAGCTATACCAGCTTTCGTGATTTGCAACGAGTGGCGAAGTGGAATCTGGCATTGCGTAACCATCCTTAATGCGTTGCCATAAGTCATCATTACTAATGATGACCAGATCTTGCTGCTCAGTATTCTCAGCCTGATCAGCACCATGAATTTGATTGTCTAGAGAGTCGCCGAGTCTACCTCTACTTAAATTAGTGCCTGTATTTCGGTCATTAGGCTTTATACCATTTAATAGCTCACTTTTTAAATCTTTTCCTGTTGATTCTTTGGCACCAATATCTTTCACACCCAAATCTTTAGCTCCTATATCTTTAGGTGCAGGTTTGAAAGTATCGTCGGT
This sequence comes from Methylotenera sp., assembly GCA_043732505.1. Taxonomy (GTDB): domain Bacteria; phylum Pseudomonadota; class Gammaproteobacteria; order Burkholderiales; family Methylophilaceae; genus Methylotenera. The sequence continues at coordinate 56 of JAYTHN010000324.1, read as the reverse complement.
AAAAATAGTGATTTCTTCACCAACAACGTTAGATTCAGCATAAGATAAATTGCTAT
>JAYTHN010000323.1:0-3680 GCA_043732505.1 Methylotenera sp. | reverse complement strand
GTGATCTAAAATATGAGCGCCGAAAAAGATGATAAAACGGATGTTCAGGGAGAAGTTAGTATGAGTTGGCTAGATAAGATTCCGCAAAAAATTAAACGTGTAGTGGGCGGAGATAAAAAAACCGTACCTGAAGGTTTATGGAGTAAATGTCCATCCTGCCAATCTGTGTTATATCGTAAAGATTTAGAGGATAATGCTGAAGTTTGCCCTAAATGTACGTATCACAATCGTATTGGCGCACGTGCAAGATTGGCACATTTGTTAGATGCCGAAGGTCAGTTTGAAATTGGCGCATCGGTGCAACCAATAGATCCCCTTAAATTTAAAGACAGTAAAAGTTATGCTGATCGTATCAAAGAGTCACAAAAAGCTGTTGGTGAAAAAGACGCTTTAATTGTGATGCAAGGTAGCATTAAAGGTGTACCAACGGTGCTAGCTGCTTTTGAGTTCAAATACATGGGCGGCTCTATGGGGTCAGTGGTTGGCGAACGTTTTGTACGTGGTGTACAAACTGCGATTGATAATAAAATGGCGTTTGTGTGTGTAGCTGCCAGTGGTGGTGCGCGTATGCAAGAAGGTCTATTTTCACTGATGCAAATGGCTAAAACAAGTGCTGCGTTAACGCAGTTAAGTAAAGCTGGTTTACCTTATATCTCAGTATTGACCGACCCTACTATGGGTGGTGTATCTGCTAGCTTTGCGATGTTAGGTGACCTTATTGTGGCAGAACCGCAAGCGCTTATTGGATTCGCAGGCCCACGTGTCATTGAACAAACCGTGCGCGAAACATTGCCAGATGGTTTTCAGCGTGCTGAGTTTTTGCTTGAGCATGGTGCAATTGATATGATTATTGATAGACGTGAAATGCGTAATAAATTAGCATCACTACTTGCTAATTTAATGCGCTTACCCGTAGTTGCTTGACCAATGTCTGATTCACTACTGGCCGACTTAAAGCCGGTAGTGAGCAACTAAACACACAACAATTAAATACAAATGACTAATATTTTTAAAGACTTTTGCTATGCCTAGTATTGCTATGCCAAGTAGTTTGGCAACTTGGCTTAGCTACATTGAAAGCCTACACCCTAAATCCATTTCCATGGGTTTAGATCGTGTAAAGCAGGTAATCAACTGTTTAGATTTCGAGTCAAATTCCCTAACCGACACTCAGTCAAATTCAAATCCCACATTTCCGATTATTACTGTTGCGGGCACCAACGGTAAAGGTTCTACCTGTGCGATACTGGAGCAAATATACAAACAAGCAGGCTACCAAGTTGGTTGTTACACTTCACCCCATTTACTGTGTTACAACGAGCGTGTGCGCGTCAATGGCATTGAAGCCACAGACGCCGATTTATGTGCAGCGTTCGCCGCTTTGGAAATTGCTAGATTAAAAACTGCAACATTGCACAAAAATGGTGTTGCTATTGAACTTACTTATTTTGAAGTGGGTACATTAGCCGCGATATGGCATTTTATGCATGCGGATATTGATATTGCTATTTTAGAAATTGGTCTAGGTGGCAGGCTAGATGCAGTCAATGCTTTTGAACCTAATTGTGCAATTGTTACCAGTATTGATATCGATCATCAAGAGTTCTTGGGGAATAACCGCGAAAGTATCGGTTTTGAAAAAGCGGGTGTATATCGAAAATCAATTCCAGCCATTTGCGGTGATGCAAACCCTCCAGCCTCATTAGTGGATTACGCAAAAAAGATTCAGGCGGATTTTGAATGTATACAGCGCGATTTTGAGGGTTTGTCGCTAGGCAATACCTGGGAATATAAAAGGCAAGGCAAAGTTATATATACTTTGCCTTTACCTGCACTACAAGGTGCTTATCAGCTAAGTAATGCTGCATGTGCAATTACAGCTGTCGAGACTTTACAATCTACTTTACCCGTTAACGCCAATGCACTTACAAAGGCAATGCATGAAGTAAGATTAGCTGGACGTTTTCAAACGTTAACTCGTAAAAGCGCTATGCACTCGGAAAGTAATGTTAAAGCAGTGATAAAGTCACATATTGTCATTTTAGATGTAGCACATAACCCACATGCTGCACTTGCGCTAGCTGAAAATCTTAAAGCTTCTAAGCTACAAAAGGGTAAAACATTTGCCGTGTTTGCAATGTTGGCAGATAAAGATATTAAAGGTGTTATAGAAGCATTGATAGGCGAGATAGATGTCTGGTACGTTGCGGGCATTGATAATATCCGCGGCGCTTCTGCTGTTGAATTGGTATCAGTGCTTACTAATGTTAAACCTAATGCGAGTTATAAGGCATTTGATAGTGCAAGTGATGCTTATTTGCAGGCATGTATCGACATAGAAGCCTGTATTGATAGAGCTGAAAATGATAAAATATTAGTGTTTGGATCGTTCTTTACGGTTTCAAACGTAATGAAGTTATTAAGCGATGGTTTGAAATAAGTGCATCGCTCAAAAAAATCAATCTAAAAGGAAGCAGTAATGCCACCTGTCTTAGCTAATGATCAGGAATTAGCCCTCAAAAAACGTGCACGTCGCCGCTTAGTTGGTGCTGTAGCGCTTGTGCTGTTAATGGTGATTGTATTGCCAATAATATTGAAAGATCGTGCTGCTTTAGCCCCACAAGAATCGATTAAAATCACGATGCCTACATCGATTGCCCCTGAAGTAAATAAGCAAGCTTTAGAAGCAAGTGTTCAAACGCCAACAGTTAAATCTGCAGCCATTGAGTCTACGCAAGAAGACTCTGTTAAAGAGGAAGCTGATATAACGCCTAAAGCGTCAGCAGATATTATCGCTGAAACAGATGTTGCTGAAGAAAAGAAAAAAGCTCAAGCTAGCATGCAAATTAAAGCCGACGCAGAATTGAAAGCTAAAGCGAAAGCGTCTCAAGCAAAAGTCTCAGAAAGTAAAGCCATTGAAGCAAAAGCTACCGAAGTTAAAACACAAGTAAAAACACCAACTAGTTTTGCTGTTCAAGTCGGGGTATATTCCGATATGGCGAATGTAAAACAATTACAAGAGAAATTAAAACAAGCGGGTTATAAGTCTCACGTTGAAACAATCAATACCCCTAAAGGTGATAAGTTTAGAATAAGGACTGGTAATTTCCCCTCTCGCCAAGACGCTGCTTCAGCACTTACAAAAATACAAGCAGTTGGCCTGCCGGGTATGGTGATTGGCAATGACTAATGCTGATTAGTCGTTTTTAGATAACATGACTAGTTTTGACTATCTGGTGTTATTGGTTATTGCGATCTCGATTATATTGAGTGTAATGCGTGGTTTATTGAGAGAAGTATTGGCGATTTTGGGTTGGGTTGCTGCATTTTATGTTGCTAAAACTTACACAAATCAGGTTTTACCAATGATGCCGGTCAATATTCCTACAGAGCCTTTACGCATACTGGCCGCCTTTTTAGTGCTATTTTTAGCAACGCTATTAGTCGCAAGTCTATTAGCCATTGCATTATCTGCAATTTTTAAGAAAATTGGCTTAGGTTGGTTAAACCGTCTATTAGGCGCTGGTTTTGGCATGGTGCGTGGTTTGCTTATTGTATGTGTATTAGTATTTTTAGCTGGATTTACGAGTGCGCCAAAAGACGCCCGTTGGCGTGATGCTATGTTTAGTGCGCCTCTAGAGGCATTAGTAACAAGTATGTTGCCTTGGGTGCCAGTAAGT
>JAYTHN010000322.1:0-11794 GCA_043732505.1 Methylotenera sp. | reverse complement strand
TTGATTGAGTTTCATTGTTTAACATATTGCCTAAGTTGTTATTTATTTCAAGCAATATTTGTTAAAAATAAATGGCTTTGATACATTAACTTTACTGCATAAAGTAGTACAGCAAAGTAGTGCTGTAAACTTGCTAATGTCTGGCTTTTCAGCTAATCTCACAACTAAATAATCGATAAAACAACATGATATTACATTGCGTTAAACTAAAAAATAATAATGATATTAAAATCTCGAGGAGATGTGCTAAATGAAAAATCCATTAGATTCAGTTTCAGGCACAATTATCGCAAGCTTAGTGCTCACTCTTGTATTATATTTGATTGTTAAAAACTTGTTGGTAGGAGCATAAATCATGGAATTTCTACCAGGAATAGCACGTTGGTTGCATATTATGGCCGGCATTACTTGGGTTGGATTACTCTATTATTTTAATCTAGTGCAAATGCCCGCATTAAAAGATGCTGCTGCAGATGGAACCGCATTAGGCATCACCAAACATATATTACCACGCGCATTGTTGTGGTTTCGTTGGGCTTCATTAGCCACCTGGGTCGCGGGTGCTTGGTTGCTTGGCAAAGGCTTTGTAGCCGCATTTTTATTACGTGATGACTATGCTGCCATCGGTGTTGGCGCTTGGTTAGGCACTATTATGTTGTTCAATGTTTGGCATTTAATTTGGCCAAACCAGAAAAAAATATTAGGAATCAAACCAGCGAGTGATGCAGAGAAGGTTAAAGCACGTAGAATTGTTTTTTTAGCGTCTCGTACGAATATGATGTTATCAATTCCAATGTTATTTTTTATGGCAAATGGATTGTCGCATCGAGCCATAGTCGGCCTATAGTGGTTTTGTCATGCTCACTAACGGCGGCATTAGTCGCCGTTTTTATTTTGTTAAAGTCATTTTTTAACAAAAACTAAACCAAAGATAGTTCGTCATAATTAAGTAAGCTTAGCCCTTTACAATATTGAGTTAAATTTTATATAAAGTTAACTATGTCAGATCATTTAATGAATACCTATATGCGTCAACCAGTTACCTTTACTAAAGGTGAAGGTGTTTGGTTGTGGGATGATAAAGGTGAAAAATATTTAGACGCGCTTGCGGGCGTTGCTGTTAATGGCCTTGGTCATGCGCATCCAAAATTAGTCAAAGTAATTAGCGAGCAGGTTGCTAAATTAATACACGTATCTAACATTTACCATATTGCTGAGCAAGATGCGCTAGCAGATAAGCTGTGCGCTATTACTGGCATGGATAAAGTGTTTTTTTGCAATTCAGGTTGCGAGGCGAATGAAGCCAGTATTAAGTTAGCAAGGCTATATGGGCACAATAAAGGGATAGAAAATCCTGAAATTATTGTAATGGATAAATCATTCCACGGTCGCACAATGGCTACACTTTCTGCAACGGGAAACCGCAAAGTACAAGCAGGTTTTGAACCATTAGTCAGTGGTTTTATTCGTGTGCCTTATGATGATATTGAAGCAGTGAAACAAATTGCCTCGCGTCGCAATAATGTTGTGGCTATTTTGGTTGAGCCTGTACAAGGTGAGGGAGGAATTAACATCCCTAAAGATGCCAGTGGTTATTTAGAAACGCTACGCCAAATCTGTGACGCGCATGACTGGTTACTAATGCTAGATGAAGTGCAAACAGGTGTTGGTCGCACAGGTACTTGGTTTGCTTTTCAACATACCAATATTAAGCCTGATGTCATGAGTTTGGCTAAAGGTTTGGCTTCCGGTGTGCCCATAGGCGCTTGTTTGGCTGCTGGTAAAGCTGCTACAGTATTTACCTATGGCAAGCATGGCTCTACTTTTGGAGGCAATCCATTAGCGACTGCAGCGGGACTAGCGACGCTAAATATAATCGAAGAAGAAGGTCTACGTGAAAATGCTGAGAAAATTGGCAATCTCATTCGTGAAGGCTTCAAAACTGAATTTAAAAATACCAACGGTGTGGTCGATATAAGAAACGCAGGTTTGATGATAGGTATTGAGCTAGATAGACCTTGTGGAGAATTAGCCAAAATCGCCTTAGAAGCCAAGCTTTTGATTAATGTCACTGCCGATAAAGTAGTGAGGCTATTACCACCATTGGTGATGAATGAAGCGGAAGCTAACGAGCTAGTGCAGCGTTTAACAATATTAATCAAGGCTTTTTTATTAACTACACAAGAGATTAAAACTAGCGCAATGAGTCATCATGTGATGAATAATGAGGCCTTAGCAGTACCACATTTAGATTAGAAGTCTAGACTGTCAATTAAAACTAGCAGATTAAATGAGTAATTGAGATTAAACTCGTTACAAAAGCTGAGATAACTACATATGGCAAACAATATGGCAATAAAACATTTTTTACAATTCAATGACTTAAATCGTGATGAGCTTGAACACGTATTTGCACGAGCAAGCTGGATTAAAAATCAATTTAAAACTTACCAGCAATATTGGCCTTTACAAGACCGTACTTTGGTCATGATTTTTGAAAAAGCAAGCACACGGACGCGTTTATCATTTGAGGCGGGAATGCATCAACTGGGGGGTTCAGCGATTTATTTAAATACGCGTGATTCACAATTAGGCCGTGGTGAACCTGTGGAAGATGCTGCGCAGGTTATCTCACGCATGAGCGATATTGTTATGATACGTACATTTGAGCAAGAGATTATTGAGCGTTTTTCAGCTAATTCCCGTGTGCCAGTAATCAATGGTTTAACGAATGAATATCATCCATGTCAAATTTTAGCGGATATTTTTACCTTTATTGAGCACCGCGGTTCAATCCAAGGTAAGACTGTGGCTTGGATTGGTGATAGTAATAATGTCTGTAATACTTGGTTACAGGCGGCAGAGGTCTTGGATTTTAATGTGCATGTTTCAACGCCACCTGGTTATGAAGTAGAACCAGAGCGCGCTAACTTGTACGGCAATGATCACTACGAAGAGTTTGCTAATCCAATGGAAGCTGCAAAAGATGCCGATTTAGTGACTACCGACGTATGGACCAGTATGGGTTTTGAAGCGGAAAACGAAGAGCGTATGCGAGACTTTGCCGACTGGCAGGTTGATAGCGATATGATGCGCGTAGCTGCAAAAAATGCGTTATTTATGCATTGTTTGCCTGTGCACCGAGGCGAAGAAGTTGCGGCCGATGTGATTGATGGCACGCAGTCTGTAGTATGGGATGAGGCAGAGAATCGCTTACATGTACAAAAAGCATTGATGGAATATTTGCTTTTAGGCAAAATCAATTAAGTTTGTATATCATGAATTAGTTTAAAATCAGTTACTTTTCAGAAAATTAATTATCATATCCTGCCCGTAGCTGCCACTATGTAGGGATGTGTATGACAGTAATTTCGTTAGTACAGCTGGTGCCAAAAAAATGCGATATCTTCATGGGCTGATGAAATTTTAGCGATAGATTCGCTACTCTTTTGGTGAGCGCATCGCTGTCATACTGAACTTCAACACATGAAGAGCAAGCAGAGAAATTAGAGAACATTGCAGATTGGTTTTTTTTAAGTGGGTTAAGCGTGATGGGGTTTTAAGCGTGTTAATTGCTTTAGATTTGTTTTTGAATAAATAGCCAAGTAAATAAAACAAATAATAAAAATTGCTGAATGAATAAAATAATTTGATGAACAGTTAAATTGGGAATGTTAAGTAATGAGTAATGCAAAAAAAGAGATCAACAAAGTAGTATTAGCCTATTCAGGCGGATTAGATACGTCTGTCATTTTGAAATGGCTACAAGACGAATATCAATGTGAAGTGGTCACTTATACTGCTGATTTAGGCCAAGGTGAAGAACTTGAGCCAGCACGTGCAAAAGCTAAAGCTGCAGGCGTAAAAGAGATTTATATTGATGATGTACGTGAAGAGTTCGTGCGAGATTTCGTATTCCCAATGTTTCGTGCGAATACTGTCTATGAGGGTGAGTACTTATTAGGTACTTCAATCGCACGTCCGCTAATCGCGAAACGTTTAATTGAAATTGCTGCTGGAACCAATGCGGATGCTATTTCACACGGTGCAACCGGTAAGGGTAACGACCAAGTGCGTTTTGAGCTGGGTGCTTATGCTTTAAACCCAAATATTCAAATTATCGCGCCATGGCGTGAATGGGATCTATTAAGTCGTGAAAAGCTGATGAACTATGCTGAAAAACATGGCATTCCAGTCGACATGAAACATAAACAAGGTGGTAGTCCATACAGTATGGATGCCAACTTGTTACATATTTCATACGAAGGCCGCCATTTAGAAAACCCAGCGGCTGAAGCTGAAGAAACCATGTGGCGTTGGACCGCTAGCCCAGAAAAAGCACCAGATGCTGCTGAGTATTTAGATGTTGAGTATGTAAATGGTGACCCAGTTTCGTTAAATGGCGAAGTCATGAAGCCGCATGAGTTGCTAGCACATTTGAATAAAATCGGCTGTAAACACGGTATTGGCCGTTTAGATTTAGTTGAGAACCGTTATGTAGGCATGAAGTCACGCGGTTGCTACGAAACGCCCGGCGGCACGATTATGCTTAAAGCACATCGCGCAATTGAAAGCATTACACTAGATCGTGAAGTAGCGCATTTAAAAGATGATTTAATGCCACGCTACGCCAGCATGATTTACAACGGCTATTGGTGGAGTCCAGAGCGTATTGCATTGCAAACACTGATTGATCATACGCAGACTTCAGTCAATGGCTGGGTACGTTTGAAGCTTTACAAAGGCAATGTGATTGTGACGGGTCGTGATAGTAAAACTAACTCACTGTTCGATTCAACGATTGCGACGTTTGAGGATGATGAAGGTGCTTACGATCAAAAAGATGCAGGTGGGTTTATCAAACTGAATGCGTTGAGAATGCGTATTGCAGCAAACTTGAGAAATAAAAAATCTTAAATTAAGTTGTAAGCATCATAATAAAAATCGCACTCAATTGAGTTCTATTTTTATTTTTCTTTTGTATTTATCTTCTGTATTGACCGCAGACGTAAATTTTTAAAATCAGCTTATTAACCTATTTTAAAAAACTTTAACGCCTCTTGTCCAAAAAACCACAGCGCAAAAAAGACTAAGCTGAAAAAAATCACAGTGACAATTAACCGAAAGAAAGCGATAAAGTACATTAAACTATCGCTTTCTAATTCACCTATACAGTAAAAAAGAATGGCTAAGCTTGGAAGCTGATTGTTAAGTGGCAACACGCCGAATGGAATCGCTTTTAGCGTGCCAGCGGCTAGCAAAATAAAGCCACCGATTTTCTGCCCTTTTTTGCCGTGCACTAATTTAGGGTAACGCGGTCTACTGAATTTTTTGCAAAAGCCTAAAACCTTAAGGCAAACATTCACCAAAATACGCCAAGTTTTTTCTGAAAATTCTATATTGCGTACTTTTTTTGAAGTACAGGGGGCTCATGTCCACGCATGAGTTGCAAGCCTAGCGTTGCAAAGGCAATACTGCCAATCACAGTAATTGGGCCCAGTGGTAGTGGTTGTAGAAAAGGTATTACCAGAATAATGGAAATCAGCGCGTAACTAGCTTTATCTAAAGAGTCTAATGCCTCGCCTAGTGTTAAAGGTTTTATTTTAGATTGTTCTGCGAATTGATTGAGTGTCTTAACTTGTGTAATTACACATGTCATTTTTGGTTTGCGTATTAGTTAGTTATCCAACTGCTTAAGTGACTTTTTATAGGCAGGTTCACGTTTTTGCTGTGTGCCAATATGTGCTAAACCGCGTTTTTTTGCTAAAGCAACCTGCTTTTGGCGTTCAATCAAACTTGCACGCTTTTCTGTCGACACTTTGTCATAGCAATAGGGGCATGAGATACCTGCGGCATATTGTTTACTTTGCATTTCTTCTGGCGAAAGTGGGTGACGGCAAGCGTAGCATTGGTCATATTTACCCACTTCTAAATTGTGTGTCACTGCTACACGTTGGTCAAAAACAAAGCACTCGCCTTCCCATAGGCTTATTTCTTCAGGTACAGTTTCAAGGTATTTTAGAATGCCACCTTGCAAATGGTAAACTTCTTCAAAGCCTTGATCCATCATGTAAGAGGAGGCTTTTTCGCACCGAATGCCGCCTGTACAGAACATGGCTACTTTTTTATGTTTGGTTTTATCCAGATTATTTGCAACGTATTCTGGGAACTCACGGAATGTCGTTGTTTTAGGATCTAACGCACCCTTGAATGTGCCAATATCTACTTCATAATCATTGCGCGTATCGATCAAAATAATTTCAGGGTCAGAAATCAGCGCATTCCAGCCCTCTGGTTTTACATAGGTGCCGACTTTTTTAGTAGGGCTTACGCCTTCAACACCTAAGGTGACGATTTCTTTTTTCAGGCGCACTTTCATGCGATAAAAAGAGTGTTCGTCAGCAAAAGATTCTTTATGGTCTAAATCTGCAAAGCGATTTTTAAATTGCGCATCTGTACGTAAAAAATCGAGGACTTGCTTTATATCTTCAGCTAGGCCAGCAATCGTGCCGTTAATGCCTTCTTCAGCGAGTAGGATTGTACCTTTGATATTGTGATGGTCACAGGCTGTTTGTATTGGTGCTTGTAATGCTTGATAATCAGGCAGACTAACAAATTTATATAGTGCAGCAGTTAAGTAATTTTGTTTCGATACAGTAGGGTTTGTGGCTTTAAACATAGCATTAAGTCTTATTGCAAAAATACTATTTTATCACTTGCGGCACTTAAGGTGAAATTAGCAGGATCTCTCCATTACCATTGCAAGCTAAATCGCCTGAAAAGCGTTGTATACGCTGTGATTTAATATCACTAAATTTTGTGTTGTATTGTTTAAATGATTTAAACAATACACTTAAAAATGGCAGAGTATGCATGCCGCAATCTTGAATGGTGGCATGTAGCTTTGGTATTTTTGTTAACAATAACGTGCCACGTTGCATATTAAAGCCTATAAATTTTCCTGTATCACCAAGCACGCCTATTGTGCCTGCAATCATACGGCTACCACAATACTCACCAACACTACCTTCAATCAAAATCAAACCGCGACGCATTTGGTCGCCTACACGGTCTGCAGCATTTCCCTTAACAATAACTACTCCACCGTGCATTCCTTTGCGGAGGCCAGCAGAAGCGCCACCTAAAAAATCACCTGTATTACCGCTAATTTCTAATAGCCCACCAGCCATGTTGCAAGCGGCAAAAGCCGCCGTGTTCCCATAACAATTAATCTTGCCTTGTTTCAAGCCAAAGCCCAGATAAGCACCTACATTGCCCTCTATTTGCATGGTGCCAGACGTCATGTTTGCACCTAAATAGTCGAGTTTTTCAGTGGTATTTTTGAAGTATATATTTTGTGTATCGTTGCCAGTCACTTCAAAAATCTCATCTACACATAATTGTGCTTTACCATATTGAAGAAGAGTGTTGCTGATTTCATTGACTAATTTATTTGCTAAATTGCTAGGTGTGAGAGCAGCACAATTAAGGGAGTGCTGTAAGGTTTTTTTGAGCGTAAAAGTTAAGGCGTTCATGAATTAATTTTTACCCATAATGTCATGCAGTTTAAAATGATGTGGGCCAAGTTTCCCGCCGTAGTTTCCCGCAGAGATCCTATTTACACCACTAGCTTCACCTAAATCACAAATGGCCTGTATGCCCACTCGCATGGAGGCTGCAATATCTTCAAAAGTCAGGCCATCAATGACAATTTCCATCACGCTTTCAATGTCGGCTGAAAGCTCAGTATTGGTTACACCTTTGAGCGTTGGGCAAAATGCATCATTAGTTGAAGCGAACATTTTAGGATACTTGCTACCAACTTTAGAGCCTGAACGTACTATGCCACCTGGGAAGGGCATAATGACATTGCGTACTTGTTTCATGGCTTCTACAGCAGTTTCTGCTGCTTGGAGTGCTGCGGGTTGTGAGGTGGCTTGAATGAGGAAGTTGCCACCACCAATCGCGCGTACCATGCCTGTAGTTTCTTCGGTTAAGAATTCTCCATCCATTACTGGAATACGCCAATATCTTTTTGCCATTCCATTTACATCGCGAATGACTTTAGAAATCTGAAAGCCATCACCAAAGTAGCGTAAGTGCTTACCCAAGCTGATTTGGTCTTCGCTCTCGATACCTGCAAATGCAGCCGCGGTAGGGCAGGTGAGTATACATTGCCCCATCCTTGTTTCTAACTGCTGCATCAGCACTTTGCTACCCATGGCAAACATCAGAATGCTCACGCCAGGTCTGCCGTCGGGAGTTTCATCAGCACATAGTTCGCGCTCAATACCCGCTTCAACACCACAGCCAATCACGCTTGTAGCAAAGCCTGTCATAGCGTTAGCTGCATGGTATGCCCATTTTAAGTTTTGTGCGGTAATGAGCACGCGAGTGCCGCGCATATTAAATGCTTCTGCAAAAGTGTCGTCAATGATGATGTTGTTAATTTTCATCATGTTCGACCTTGATGCGCAATAACACCACCACAACCATCTTCGGCGATTTCATCATTAGAAATTTTAAAGTTATCTAATTGAATCGTATGGTATTTGTCGAAATACTCTTTTAGGTTTTGTTCTACGCTAATATCAAAGGCTGGTTTGGCCGTATGGGTTTTACCCCAAACTACCTTGACTACTTTACCATCTTTTACTACTAATTCACCATCTTTAAATACATAGTCGGGTTTAGCGAACATGGCCTCGCGGTCAGGTTGGTTAGTGTAGATAGTGATATCCGCTGCGCCACCAACGCCTAAATGACCTCGGTCATTCAAACCGATTAATTTGGCCGCGCCTGCTCGTGTCATCACGGCTATTTCGTACAAGCTATATTCGCGATCCAAGCTTGTTAAGTTGCTCATGGCTTGTGCATCTAGGTTTAATTTAGCAAACGCTTCATTTCTAAAACTCTTATCCATCAATAAGCGAATCAAATGTGGATAGCTAGTAAAAGGTGCGCCATTGGGGTGATCAGTTGTTAAAAAGATGCGCCATGGGTCTTCAACAGAGAGAAAAATTTCTAAACCTATTGCCCACTGCAAGGCATTTACATAATTTTGGTCGCGATATTTAAACGGCACTACGCCACAACCAGCATCGCATTCAATATCCATAATCACGGATTTTTTAGGGTTGGCGTGTTTTGCATTGAGCTGTTGCATCATGCTGTCACCAGATGCAGTCACAGTTTGACCAAATAGAATTTGCCCTACATCGGCAGTGATATGTTTATTTTTATTGAGTTCTTCAGAGATTTTCGCAGCGGCAGACGAGAATTTTTTATCGCCCTCTGTGCCATAACTATGAAACTGAATGTGGGTCAGGTGCATCGGCACACCATCAGAAGCACCCATCGTATTCAAGGTTGTTTCAAAATTACCTGCTGCACCTAGATTATTGCAATGTACATGTAATGGTTTAGCAATCCCAAGCTGATGGACAGCAGTACTGAGGCTTTTTAGAATCTCACGTGGGCTAACTTGGTAGTAACTGTGATTTTCGTCTAAGTCTAATCGACGCTGATTAAACTTAAACGCGCTGATACCACCAGGGTTCACTACTTTAATGCCAATCGCTTGTGTTGCATGCAGCGTCCAAGCCACATAATCATTAATCGCTTTTTGGTCTGCTCTGCTGCTTAAAAGCCGTAAAAAATAATCATCATTGCCCAGCATGGCATAACCGCCTTTGTCTATCATTGGCGTATCAGCCATTTCTAGATGCGCTTGTCGAGCATTGATAGGCAAAATCGCTGGTTCAAAAGCGGCGGTATAGCCCATCTCAATGTATCTAAAGCCAGTGTCGTTAGTATTTGGTGTTGCGTGATGACTGCAATTTGGCGTGCAGATATGGGCTTCAGGCTCGCTATAATTTTTAGTTTCCTGAAACTCTGGCAACATCATGCGGGCAATATTTACTTTACCTCCACCGATATGGCTATGCATGTCAATTGCACCAGCCATAACCACTTTGCCTGTTAAATCGTAAGTTTGAGTGATTTTTTCATGACTAGCTGGTTTTGTAATGATCAGGCCATCTCGAATAAAAAGATCCTGAATGACGCCATCTTTGCTATTAGCAGGGTCGTAAATCCTACCATTTTTAAGCAACGTGATCATGCTAATAAAGCCTCTATTTGACGAATGACTTCGCTTAAACTTGGCAGGTTGGAATGGCGAACTTTTTTTAGAGGCAACACCACTGAGCTATCCATACGGAACATCGTGCCAGTATGATCTAAGCCTGGAATGCCAACAGGAATAAACACATCCGGTAAAACATCAAATTGAATATTAGGATGGCCAATTACGATAGTTGGCATATTCGTTTGCGGAGGTTTATAAGTATTGAATGTACTTACCCATAATAATGCGTCACAATTTTTGAGTTGTTCTTTGCTGGAGAATTGATAATTGTCATATTCAGGTTTGCGATTACTAAAGCGATTTCTGGTTGCATAGCCACTGAGCCAAGTGCTGGTATGGTTCACGCTAGTGTCACCGTCGCCAGCGGTCAAAGGTAAGCCTGCTACTCGGTTCGTTTCATTTAATTTAGCAATCAATCGGGTAATACTTTGAACGGTGAGCTCAGCATGCGCAAACTTTAAGCTACTGGCAGACCAAATAACCACGGCATATTGAGCGCCTTTTATTTTTTCTAAAATATTATTGAGCGTAGCTACAGAAACGCCTACAACGTGGGTAGCGTGTAGCTTTTTACCATTAGCAAGTGCATTAAATGCGTTGATGATTTCAGGTAAATCGGCTGTTTCAGCATCAATGATGCTTGCTTGCTTTCCATTCGGATAAATGCTTTCAACATTATCGCCAACCCCTAAGTAAATCACTTCAGGACTTGGTTTATTGAACAAACTATCTTTATTCCAAACAAATTTTTCAAAAAAACGTGGATAACTGGTCGCAATATCAGTACCAATTGCCAAAATTACATCAGCCCGATTTTTAACCTCTGTAAGCGTAGTAGTTTGCCAACCGCTATTTTGCATTGCTAAAGTATTACGAATGGTAACTTCACTATGCATGTGATCTAAGGTTGCGCCAGTTTTTTCTGCTAGACCTACCAAAGTACGCATTCCAGTAACTTCTGTACCTAAACCTGCAAATAATACTTGGTTACTTTTATGCAAAATAGCTACAGCAGCTTTGATTGCACTTTTTAAGTCAGTTGGTTTGCCAGCTAAACTTGGTGTTGTAGTGATTAAAGGCTGTTCAAAAAAAGCAATACTCTTTGCACAACCAATTTTAGTTAAAACTTGCAGTTCAGCGCTTACTACAATATCGTCACAAAGCAGCCCACAAGCAGGGCAAGTCGCCATAATTGCTTGAAATGCATGTCGCGATGGATTAGCCGATATTTTCATTTATGTAGAATTCTGACACGTTATCAACCATTTTGACCATACTACATTGTGATTAGTGACCAACATGCTATCACTTGTCATAAAAATGTAGGTTTATTTTAAGTGCCAAAAATGGTATTTTATCGTTCTTTCAATAAGTTAATCTAATGGAGTTGTTATGGCTGTTCAACGCACACTTTCTATCATCAAACCTGATGCAGTTGCAAAAAATGTAATCGGTAAAATCTACACACGTTTTGAAAACGCAGGTTTAAAAGTTGTTGCTGCAAAAATGGCACAACTGACTCAAGCTGAAGCGGAAGGTTTTTACGCAGTACACGCCGCACGCCCGTTCTTTGGTGATTTAGTTAAATTCATGATTTCTGGTCCAGTGATGATTCAAGCTTTAGAAGGCGAAAATGCTGTTCAA
>JAYTHN010000321.1:0-1006 GCA_043732505.1 Methylotenera sp. | reverse complement strand
GTATTCAGCAGACTAATTTGCAGTAAAAGTAGTTAGAAGTTCAAATCATAAAGCCAAGTCAAGATGACTAGGCTTTATGATTATAAATGAACCAAGTGCGACAAATGCATGAAAAAAGTTACAAACTTGATTAGATTAGTAAATTAAATAAACTCGACGATATATTACTATAATGAATTTATGACTCTCTTGTACCTGATGAATCAATATGTAATTTATTAAATTTTCCCATGCGATAAATTAAATATTGAAATAGCCAATGATAAAATTGAAAAAATGAGCGCAAAAATCGACATATAATATTTTGGCTTTTCAATAGATGTTTTATTCTGCGGTGGAACAAGTGAATCTTCACTAGTTTCACTACTTGAGTCTTGTAGTAGCTTGAGTACCCTTGCAGTCATTGCATCATCAAATTTATATGGATCAAAACTCTTATGGCCATTTGCTAGCAACTCAGCATTTAGTTTGGCTTCTAATGGAACAAATTTCATTGCCCATTCACTGAATGAAAAACCTGAAATGAGCTTTCTTGAAATAAGTAATAAATCTTTGTGCCTAGGATCAAGTTGTAACTTTGCATATAACGTTTCGATTGCAGTTTCTTCACCTTCTAGACATTGAAAGAAACATCCGTCTCCAAAATATAGCACGCCCACTAAACCATTTTTTCGGTTATTAACTCGAGATTTAGCCAATATACGCGCAACATTTGGCTCAATACCAACCGACTTAACAGTAGGTGTGAAACTCGACCTGCTTACATAAACAATTTGAATCAGTCTTTCCATTATTTGCCCCATATAATTATATTTCTTTTGGTTGTATTGAACTTTCAAAAGCTACTACTTGATTTCCGCCCAATTCTTTAGCTTTATAAAGCGCTAGATCCGCCTGATGTAACAATTGCTTTGGTGCTTTATTCATATCAGGTTTAACGCATGCCACTCCACAACTTATTGTAAGAAACTTAAGATGGGAAGTCGCATGTGGTATTTCTAAAGCT
>JAYTHN010000320.1:0-1010 GCA_043732505.1 Methylotenera sp. | reverse complement strand
ATACGGCAAAAGCCTTTGGCGAAACCTTGCCGCTGACTGGCATTATCCTCACCAAGCTAGACGGCGACTCTCGCGGTGGTGCTGCGTTATCCGTACGCCACATTACAGGTAAGCCAATCAAGTTTGTCGGCGTCAGTGAAAAGGTAGATGGCCTAGAACCATTCCATCCTGAGCGTATGGCATCACGCGTATTAGGCATGGGCGATGTACTTAGCCTGATTGAGCAAGCGCATAAAAATGTCGATATGGCAGAAGCGCAAAAACTCGCCGATAAAGTCAAATCTGGTAAAAACTTTGATTTAGATGATTTTAAAGCGCAAATGTCGCAAATGCGAAAAATGGGCGGTATGGGTGCGCTAATGGATAAGATGCCTAGCCAAATGGCTGGTATGGCAGCAAAAATGAACCCAGATGATGCCGATAAAGTCGTACGTCGCATAGAGGGCATTATCAATAGCATGACTGCACTAGAACGCCGTAAACCAGAAGTCATTAAGGCGACACGTAAAAAGCGCATTGCTGATGGTAGTGGTGTGCAAGTGCAAGAAGTGAATCGCGTACTGAAGCAATTTGAAGAAACCCAAAAGATGATGAAAATGTTCTCTAAAGGCGGTATGGCAAAAATGATGCGCGGTATGGGTGGTATTCTGGGCGGAAAAATGCCAGGTATGCGTTAACTAGTTGCAGTTAAATTTACGTTTGACTAACGCTAGAGGCGTATATATCTTAAGTAATTGGCAGGCTGTTTTAAAGCAAAAAAAAAGTTCACAGCTTGAATAAAAATAAAGGTCGTAAAAAGATAATATATTTACCAGTTATGCATTGACCAAGTGCCGAGTTTCTAGCATAATTGCGCCCTTCATAGGTGATGCAAATTACTTAAGAAACCAGTAAGAAAAGATTACTGGGGCGTTAGCTCAGCTGGTAGAGCAGCGGACTTTTAATCCGTTGGTCGTGGGTTCGAATCCCGCACAACCCACCACTCGATTCATCGAGCGGGTCCTTAGCTC
>JAYTHN010000319.1:0-1010 GCA_043732505.1 Methylotenera sp. | reverse complement strand
TATTAAACTAAGTATCAGTACGACTAACAGATTTTTTATGATTCGCCAATTATATCCAAATCTAAAAGTGTAAAAATTGCGGCTAATCAAACGGATTTAGAGTCCGCACAATCTGATGCAAATCGCTCGGAATTAGCCACTTCACTGGTAGCTATACGCGACGTATGCTTGCTAGCTTAACTCAAGTAGATGCTTTACTTGCAAAGCGAGTAGCCTATGGGCTCGGCGTGGTTGCGATGCCACCGTCGTCAGCGAAGTTTGGGTATACACCACGTAAAAATAAGCCAGTATAGGACAACGCATTTTGTATGAAAAACGCTTGTAAAATTTCAGTGATTGGCCGTAAAGTAGCTATTTTAGTGGCTAATCATGTTGATGGTGCAGTTATTAGTGCGATGAGCAAAGCACTGCAAGCTGGCGGTGCTAGCATCAAAATCATCGCTCCCCGATTAGGCGAGGTGATGAGTTATGAAGGCCATAACTACAAAGGTGAGCATGAAGGTAAGCCTATTAAGGTTGATCATAGTTTAGCGACCGTATCATCAGTACTTTTCGACGCGGTGTTTATTCCGGGCGGGCAGTTAAGTGCTGAAATACTCTGTAAGGATGCCAATGCGGTGTTGTTTGTTAAAGAAGCTTACAAACATGGTAAAGCAATTGGGGCCTGTGATGAAGGGGTCATATTGTTAACCAAAGCTGCACAATTTGCTGGAACATTAGAATGTCAACTTCAAGCTCCAGGCGTTATTACTTGTGAAGGTGATATGGTAGATAATGCGTTCATTAAACGTTTTGTAGCTGCAATTACTCAACATAGATTTTAATGAGCGAACTGATCTAGAATACACGGTTGCATAATATGATTTGCCTAGGTATGCCCCATTTTATAAGCTTTAACTTAAATCTGTAAGACTAAATCGTTACCAATTTAGTTAGAATTGGTAGGAACATTCTTACATTAAAAGACTGATATTACCTATGTTTTAGATACAACTATTTATTCATGATAG
>JAYTHN010000318.1:0-3709 GCA_043732505.1 Methylotenera sp. | reverse complement strand
AGTGGCGTAACCTGGAATACTTCGCTTAATAACACTAAGGGGATTTGCGCCAATAGAGGCTAGTCCGCCTAATTCAAGCTGAAAAAATAATGCGTAGTTGGCATTGGCTGTAGCGGTACTTACGCGCTGAACAACTGTCCTAGTTTTCCAACAACCTGCATCATACTCTAATCCTGCTAGTGTTTCGATGAACTGTTTATCTTGTAATGAGTAGTTGATTCGCCCTACACCATACCAACCTTTACCTAATGGCCACTGACCGGAAATATCAAATTGATCGATGCCAGTACCTGCAACAGCACCACTGACGTCACGTCTATAACTATAGCTTAGATTTAGGGCTTTCCCAGATTCAGGATTGTAACGACTTGAAAGCGTAGCGCGCTCTGACCGAGCGTCATCGGTGTTATATTGCCAGAATGCGTCAATTCTCCAGCTGGTTTTTAAGTTTGCAGTAACCCCTGCAATGATATCGGAACTATTACTTTTTCTAAATTCAGTATTAGGCAGCCCAACTGTTTGATCAGTAAAGTAGTAACGTTGACCAATTGATGCTGAAAGTCGTTGTTCACCTGTGCCGGATTCAATAAAACGACTGGTTAAAGCTAGACTGACTTGGTTAGCATTATTGATACGGTCATTACCAGTGTACTGATTTTCACTGAATAAAGTACTAAAGTTTAAGTCGGCTTCACTAGTGTCAAAAATTGGGATATTTGACTGATCTTTATTTGGGATATACACGTAGAACAATCTTGGTTCTAATGTTTGAGAGTAATTCCTATTAGCCACTTTAAAATCACGATCGAAGAATAAGCCACTATCTAAGCTAAATATGGGTAGAGTTCTTTGTTGTGACTTTAGTCCGTTAGCTACATTATTTAAGCTATAACTTGTACTATGTATACCGATTTTTGGAGTGATATATCCATAAGAGGCACTTAAAGGTAAACTAAAACTTGGGTATGCCGTAAATCTTGTGCCTGTTGGCACAATTGGTGCATTTGTATTTGTGCTAAAAGCAACCGCTTGAGTATACAAGTTTGCGTTAACGTCGCCGTAATACTTATTGCCTACAAGTGTTAGTTGGGGTAAACGCTCATATGGATAAGATAAGCCGTTTAATGTTTGAAATTTTTGAGCAAGGGCATTAAAATGCCAAGTGTCATCTACATAATCAACATTAAACTGCTGAGGTAATACGACACGACTTGTAGTGACAATCCGTGTTGATAAGTCTGAAAAATATTGGTTATCTGAGACTTTTTCAAGGCTGTAACCACCTGACCAACCACTGCCTAAATTTTGTTGATGCTTAAGATTAGCGTAATAACGAGTGCTGCTTGTTTGATTGTCATTCGACAAGTATTCAATATTATCAAGACCAGAGAAATTTTCCTCTAAGTACCTAAACTCCCCCTGTAATTGAATGCCACGTTTGCTTAGCTCGCGGGTGGCAAATGTGGCATCAATATTGGGGCTAATATTCCAATAATAAGGTACAGATACTTCCAGCCCACTTTTACTGGTGCTGCCAATGGTAGGAGTAAGTAAGCCGCTATTCCTTTGATTATTGTAAGAAAAACTCATCCATGGCGTATAAAGTATTGGCCATCCTTTAAATTCGATATAAGCATTTTTAGCAGTGCCAGATTCCGTATAATCATCAATTAATAGGTTTTTGGCTTTTATATACCAGTCATCTATACCTGCTGCGCATGTGGTGAAACGAGCATCTTGTAAACGTTTTTTATCTTGGCCTTCAAAGAAAATGGCTTTAGCATCGCCACGAAACTGCCCTATTTGTGAATGTCTAGCTGAGTTATTATTGTTTTCATCATTGGTTACCTGATTCTCTCTGTCACTAAACTCACTATTCGATAAAGTTTCCGCGCCACCTATTTGTTGGCTTTGTAAATTACCTAATCTTTTAGAAAAATCATCTGGGCTACTAGCGCTAATTTGTTGTGTACTTGATTGAATCGGCCTAGAAATGTTAATAGACGCGTCGCGCATTTCACCAACACTTTCAGATAAATGCATCTTTAATTCAGGGCCAGTTAACTTAGCACTTCCAACATTTATACGAGTATTTCCTACAACATGTAGCTCATCATCTTGCATGTTGTAATCAATAGTGTCGCCTAATATAGTTTGTTTGCCACGAGTTATACTAGCGCTTCCCAGCGCACGCATTTTTCTATCGAGATGTAACTCTAATTTATCACCATCAATGACTAAGGCGTCGCCAGACACATCATCAGCTTGCACAGTTTCGCTATCCGCTTGTGCACGTAAGCTGCACATGAGTAAAGCAGCAGTAACGCCAGCTAGCAAACGGCTTTTCAGCATGAAATTATCACAGTGATAATGGCTGATTTTGTTGCAGTGTTGTGTGATGAATTTGAAGGCACGGGTATATAGGCAAACGATTTTATTTTATCAATGTTAAAATCTCATAAATTGCACTTTTTGGCAATCAATAAATCTTAAATCACCTTGTTTAAATGTATTTTAAGGATGATTTACGTATCAGTTAGGTAATATTATTTTATATCACATTGGAATAATGCTTTGGATACAAGACAGCAACAACTAGAACATTGGCTCAGTACTGTATTAGTAAGTACTGAGTTAAATAATACAGCACCAAAGGTGGATTTTACACTAACAACAGCATCGGCGGATGCAAGCTTTAGGCGCTATTTTAGAGTACATTTACCGAGCGCCTATTTAGGCAATAGCACCTTAATTGCAATGGATGCACCACCGCCCCAAGAAGATTGCACGACATTTGTGAAGGTTGCCGAATTATTATTAGCAGCTGGTTTGAATGCGCCTAAAGTCATTGCGCGTGATTTTCAGCAAGGTTTTTTGCTGTTAAGTGATTTGGGAGATGATACTTATTTATCGCAGCTTCAGTCTGAAAAAACATCTAGTCTTTATAGCGATGCCACCGATGCGCTGATTAAAATGCAGCTTGCCAGCAAGCCTAACATATTACTAATATATGACGAGGTTTTACTCACGCGTGAGATGCAGTTATTCCCAGATTGGTATGTAGCTAAGCATTTAAATGCTACTTTGAATAATGATCAGCAAGCAGTTTTAAATAATACTTTTACAGTATTGAATCAAAACATATTGGCGCAAGGGCAAGTTTATGTGCATAGAGATTATCACTCGCGTAATTTAATGATTACGCAGCAGAATAATCCTGGAATTTTAGATTTTCAAGATGCGGTTTACGGCCCTGTTAGTTATGATTTGGTTTCATTATTAAAAGACGCCTATATCAGTTGGGACGAAGAGAAAGTCATTGATTGGGCTGTTCGCTATTGGCAACCTGCTAAAAAAGCTGGTTTGCCAGTATCGGATGATTTTTCAGAGTTTTATCGTGATTTTGAATGGATGGGTGCACAGCGACATATAAAAGTATTAGGCATATTTGCTAGGCTTTCGCACCGTGATGGTAAAGATGGCTATTTAAAAGATATGCCCATCGTAATGGCTTATTTGCGTAAAGTGTGTGAGCGCTATGTGGAGTTAAGGCCTATGCTGAGGTTGCTGAATCAGTTGGAAAATGTGAAGCCACTAGAGGGCTATACTTTCTAATGAAAGCGATGATTCTAGCCGCAGGGCGCGGTGAGCGCATGCGGCCTTTAACGGATCACACACCTAAACCTTTGTTGCAGGTTGGCGGTAAGCC
>JAYTHN010000317.1:0-1018 GCA_043732505.1 Methylotenera sp. | reverse complement strand
ATATTTGCAATAATTCACAAGCAGCTATAAAAATTTTACGTTACTAGCCAAGTACTTGCTTCCAAAGTGCCATCACAGCAACTAAATGCATTGATAATAATGTTAAATTTACCTTCGTTTGTAACACTCCTTGTAATTTAAGCGCATGCTGCATTTTTCGATATTCTCTGTAAGCCAGCGCTACTTTTTCTGCTGCATTTGCTTCAATAATTTTGAGTGATGCGAGTAGCTTTAACAAAGCAATATTGCCAATATTCGCAGTTAGTTGCGGGTATTGTTTTGCATGTGCTAACACTAAATATTGCACTAAAAATTCCACATCAATAATGCCGCCGATGCCATTTTTAAGCTCGAACATTTCAGTATCATTTTTGCTAGCTGTGCTTTGTGAAGCACGCATTTTTTCACGCATGTTCAACACCTCAGTTTTAAGTTTTTCTATATCGCTCGCTTGAGTGAGTACTTCATTGCGAATCTGCTCAAAAGCTTTGCCTATTTCGCTATCGCCCGCCACATACCTTGCGCGGGTCAATGCTTGATGCTCCCATACCCATGCTTTGTTGAGTTGGTAATCTCTAAATGCCGCTACGGTACTCACTAGCAAACCGCTATTACCATCTGGACGTAATTGTAAATCTGTTTCATATAACAAACCTGCGGAAGTTAAGCTATTGAACCAATTATTAATACGCTGAGCAAAGCGCGCATACACTTCGCCTGCTTCGGCCGCTTCGTCTTCGTATAAGAAAATAATATCTAAATCAGATGCATAACCTAGCTCTTTGCCGCCTAGCTTGCCGTAAGCAATCACGGAAAATTTAGGTATATCTAAGTGCTTGCCTTTGATATACGGCCAAACCGTTTCTAGGCTTACACTCAGCACTAACTCGGCTAACGCGCTTAAATAATCTGAGAGCGTCTCTAATGGCAATTCCCCTGCAATATCTTGCGCCGCAAACCTAAATACACTGGCGTGTTTAAAGTGGCGCATGATGTCCATTTGCCGCTCAACATCACC
>JAYTHN010000316.1:0-1019 GCA_043732505.1 Methylotenera sp. | reverse complement strand
CCTACCTGCATCGCGTATGGCACGGCGCGCTAAAAACAATCCATATAACTCATGACCTTTTTGAAACAACGGCGTTTCAGGTGAGTTGTAATATTTTGGCGTATCTTCAGGGTTAATCACCCGCCCACCAAAGCCAATCACTTGGCCTTTTTGGTCGTGAATCGGAAACATTATACGGTCACGAAATCTATCATAACGGCGACCTTGCTCATTTTCCACCACTAAGCCAGCAACATTTAAAACTTCATTTTCATAATTAGGAAATATGTTTTGCAAGTTCTGCCAGCCCGCTGGCGCATAACCTACCTTAAACTTAGCAGCGACTTGTCCGCTTAAGCCCCGACCTTTTAGATATTCAATCGCACGTGGGGATTTTTTTAATTCAGCTTTGTAATATTGCGCCGCTTGTTGCAATGATTCTTGTAAGCCAACCACTACTTTTGCGGCTGGTTTATCTTGGTCGCGCGTTTCTTGCGGCACAATCATACCAACCATACGTGCTAGCTCATTAATAGCCTCAACAAAGCTTAACCCCTGATACTCCATTAAAAACCCAATGGCAGTGCCATGCGCACCACAACCAAAACAATGATAAAACTGCTTGGTTGGGCTTACCGTAAAACTGGGGGATTTTTCATTATGAAATGGACAACAGGCAGAATAATTAGCACCCGCTTTTTTAAGTGGCACGCTTTTATCAATTACATCAACCACATCGACGCGATTAAGTAACTCTTGAATGAAGCTTTCTGGAATCAAAGTTTATTTACTCAGACCTAATTTTCTGCATGTTATAGCCAGCTTAATATTAGAAATCACTAATAATGATTTTAGCTTAATTTAGAAAAACAAAATCGCAAAACAAAAAAGGAGCTATTCGCTCCTTTAATATTTGCTGCTAATATTTTACTTAACCTTCTGACAACTAATTTGGCTGTCTAATAATTTAGCCTAAACGCGTTTTAATCAATCCTGATATTTTACCCATATCAGCTTTACCAGCCACTAATGGTTTGATT
>JAYTHN010000315.1:0-1021 GCA_043732505.1 Methylotenera sp. | reverse complement strand
TTATAGTTTAATCATTAGCGATACGAATCATGACCCAAAACAATGTCCCAAACCGTTACTTTGCAACCTGCCCGCGTGGCTTAGAGCAACTTCTCGCTGACGAGCTGATGCAAGTTGGTGCTAAATCTATTAAACCAACTGATGGTGGTGTAAGTTTTGATGGTGATTGGGCGGTATGTTATGCCGCAAATTTATACTCGCGTGTCGCTACACGCATTTTATGGCAAGTAGCCCGTGGCAAATATATTAATGAAGAAGATTTATTTGAAGCTGCCTACAAACTTAATTGGCCACAATGGTTTGATGTTAAGTATGATTTTATGGTGAAAGTGACTGGTGTTAAATGTCCACTTAAAAGCCTAGAATTCGCTACGTTGAAAGTTAAAGACGCAGTGTGTGATAAGTTCAGGTTAGTGGTAGGTAGCCGTCCATATATAGACACTAAAACACCAGCGGTGCGTATTCATGCCTATTTAGAGGCTGAAGAGTATCAGTTTTACTTAGATACATCAGGCGCAGCGCTCTATCAGCGCGGTAATCGTGGCGCTAGTATAGAGGCGCCGTTACGTGAAAACTTAGCTGCAGGTATTTTAAAGCTGTCAGGCTGGCAAGTAGGGCAGCCAATATTAGACCCCATGTGTGGTAGTGGTACGTTTTTATTAGAAGCCGCAATGGTGGCCCTAGATATAGCACCTGGACATAAAAGAAGTTTTGGTTTTGAAACCCTTAAAAACTTTGAGCCGCAGGTTTGGAGTAAACTTAAAAATCAAGCTGCAAGTAAAGTGAAAGCTGTTTCATTTCAAAAAATCTATGGCTCAGATGTAGACTTACGTGCAGTACGAATCGCTAAAAGTAATCTTGAGGAAGCAGGGTTGCTGGCAGTTGTCCAGCTTACTCACGTAGATATATTGAATGTAGTAGCCCCGGATGATAGTGGTGTGCTGGTAGCTAACCCGCCTTATGGGGTGCGAATTGGTGAAGAAGATGCTTTGGCAGATTTATATCCGAAAATGGGTGAGGT
>JAYTHN010000314.1:0-3748 GCA_043732505.1 Methylotenera sp. | reverse complement strand
GTTTCGATGCTCGCAAACAAATCGTTGTTGATTTAAAAGCTCAAGGTTACCTAGTCAAAACTGAAAAACACAAACTTAAGGTGCCGCGTGGTGATCGCACTGGCGTGGTAATTGAACCAATGCTTACCGACCAATGGTTTGTTGCGATGAGTAAACCTGACGAAACTGGTAAAAGCATTACACAAAAGGCGCTAGATGTTGTGGCGAATGGTGAAATCAAGTTCTATCCAGATAATTGGGTGAATACTTACAACCAATGGCTGAACAATATTCAAGACTGGTGTATTTCTCGTCAGTTATGGTGGGGGCATCGAATTCCTGCTTGGTACAGCGATAGCGGTAAAATCTATGTAGCGCATGATGAAGCTGAAGCTACAACGTTAGCAGCAAAAGACGGTTACACAGGCAATCTTAAACGCGACAATGACGTACTAGATACTTGGTATTCATCTGCACTTTGGCCATTCTCAACGTTAGATTGGACTGGCGATAAAGCTAAAGATGACGCCAATCTTGCTTTACAGCAATATCTGCCTTCAAGCGTGTTAGTCACAGGTTTCGATATCATATTCTTCTGGGTGGCGCGTATGGTGATAATGACTAAGCACATCACTGGCAAAATCCCGTTTAAGCATGTGTATGTACACGGCCTAATTCGCGATGCTGAAGGCCGGAAGATGAGTAAATCTAAAGGCAATGTACTAGATCCAATTGATTTGATTGATGGCATTTCGCTTGATGATTTAATCAAAAAACGCACAACGGGTTTAATGAACCCTAAACAAGCTGAGCAGATTGAAAAACATACTCGTAAAGAATTTCCAGAAGGAATCGCCGCCTACGGTACTGATGCGCTCAGATTTACTTTTGCAGCATTAGCAAGCCCAGGTCGTGATATTAAGTTTGATTTACAACGCTGTGATGGCTACCGCAATTTTTGCAATAAATTGTGGAACGCTACACGTTTTGTATTGATGAATACCCAGAATGAAGACGGAAGTCGCCAAGATTGTGGCATGGAAGAATGCAACAGCCAGCCTGAGGGCTATTTAAGCTTCTCGCAAGCTGACCGCTGGATTGTAAGTACATTACAACGTACCGAAGCTGAAGTAGAACGTTCTTTTATAGACTACCGTTTCGATTTAGCCACAAAAGCCATTTACGAATTTGTATGGGATCAATATTGCGATTGGTATTTGGAACTGGCTAAAGTACAAGTTCAACAAGGCACCGATGCAGAAAAACGTGCTACCAAACGTACTTTGTTAAGAGTTTTAGAAACGATATTGCGTTTAGCACACCCAATCATGCCATTTATCACTGAGGAGATTTGGCAAACAATTGGCCCTATGAGTGGTCGTAATGGCCCGAGTATTATGCTTGAAGCTTATCCAAAATCTCAACCCAGCAAGATTGATGAAGCGGCAGAATCATGGATAGCGTTGCTTAAACAAGCTGTGGATGCCTGTCGCAGTTTACGTGGCGAAATGAGTATTTCGCCCGCAACACGCGTGCCATTGATTGCATCTGGCGATGCCGCACAATTAGCGATATATGCACCTTATTTAAAAGCGTTGGCTAAGCTGGAAGATGTAACGATTGTTGCTGAACTACCTGAAGCCGATGCGCCAGTAATGTTGGTGAATGACTTTAAGCTCATGCTAAAAGTTGAGATTGATGTTGTGGCAGAGAAAGAGCGTTTAGGTAAGGAAATCGCAAGGCTAGAAGGTGAAATTGCTAAAGCCAACGGTAAATTGAATAACGAAAGCTTTGTGGTAAGAGCGCCAGCAGAGGTAGTAGAGCAAGAAAAAGCGCGCGTGGCAGAGTTTAGCACCAGTGTAGAAAAGCTAAACGCGCAGCTAGCCAAGCTTAAATAAAATCTTAACCTATTGTCATCAAATCGCCATCAATGACTATTAAAATTTACTATGATGACGATGATGTCATGTGTTCTTGTAGTGGCACTAAGCGCCGTGATATTAAGCGACTTTTTAATGAAGGTGCAGATCAGGATGCTATTTCAAGAAGAACCGGTGCGCTTTCAGGGTGTGCTGGTTGCGAATCGGATATTGGGGAATATTTGCAAGAATTGGCCGAGCAACAAAAATAGTTTGTCCTTTGTGTTGATATAGGCTATTTTTTTGATAAATAAACAAGTTCACGTCTGGCTCACCCGCAAACTGAAAGAATGTTGCGGCGCCACCAAACTCAATACCTTCAATAAAATCAGTGGCTTTAAAGTCGAATAAATCGACTGTCATTTGACAGGCGATGAATTTAACGCCACTTTCTAAACAAGCAGTACGTAAGTCTTCTATTGAAGCTACGTCTTTACCGGCAATCTTTTGTTTCATCATGATGGTTGCCATCGTTTCCATACCTGGCAGCATCTGCACAAAGTTTGGCATAGGTACTGGCATTGGCATGGCTGCCAAGTGGGCAAACTTTTAAACCACTCAATTCTTTTTTGAGCAATGTCAGCCCGTAAAACGTAAAGAATAACTCTACCTCTTAATCAAGCGCCGCCGCCGTAGAAGCTAAAATAAAAGGCGGGTAGGCCCAATCCAGGGTACCTTTTGATGCGATAAGGGCGAGCTTTTTAACCATTTTTTATTAAGCTTTTTAGATTAATTGACGCGTTTTTTGATATAAAAAGTGAATGATGTATCATTTTCATCTAATTGCAAAAGCTCATGGCCAGTTTGTACACAAAATGCATTGAAGTCTTTTACTGAACCAGGGTCTGTGGAGATTACTTTTAAAACTTGTGTTGCACTCATTTCACTTAAGCCTTTTTTACAGCGCAAGATAGGCAGTGGGCAATTTAAACCTGTCGCATCAACCTCTTTATCAAATTCCATTATTTCTTATTCCCTTCATCATCTTTAGATACAAATGGGTAACCAGCTTTGCCCCAAGCCAACACTCCACCTACTAAGTTATAGACGTTTTTACTGCCTTTGCTTGATGCAAAGGCCGCTGCATGCGCCGAGCGCACTCCACTGTGGCAATAAAACACGATATTTTCTACTTTGGATAATGATTCGTATTGTACCGGTAGCATCGCTAAAGGAATATGTACCGCACTTTGAATAATACCACGTGCAACCTCATCATCATTGCGTACATCTACTAACAATAATGGTTGTAATACCATTATATCGAATAACTCTTTTGCTTGAATCTCGTTGTACGTGCTCATTAAGAATGCACCTAAGTTAATTAACTGAAATGATAGCAATATTGCAGATTTATCGCACTAAAAATGTAGAGTGTTTAAAGACTAAATCTTGACGTTAGATTTGATGGTAGCCGGGGACAGAATCAAGCTGTTGATATGTGGATTTATTTTAAATTCACAAAAGAAAGGATTACTGAAATGAGTACCTTTTTCTAAAGTTTATATTTCAAGCCAAAAATATACTTTAGGTACTTTAATTATATTGATATTTACTTTTATTCTTTAAAATTATTACAAGCGCAATGCATATTTAGCCGACTAATCACAATAGCATCTAAGCAGAGCTGGATTGGTAAAATCATCGTATGTGTTAGGGTATTAAATACGTAAAATAATAAAACAAAAGTTAGATTATAGACTTTCCTAGGCACATAACTGCCCTGCATGTTAACAAAAAGAATGGCGCGATCGAATGGATTACCTGGAGTAAGGGCAATGATGAAATTGCGCCTTACTTTCTTATGCTGGTGGTGTCAGACTAGACACTACTTAATCAGGTAATTGGGT
>JAYTHN010000313.1:0-1027 GCA_043732505.1 Methylotenera sp. | reverse complement strand
TCATTCAAAAGATCCCGTCTGTTATTAGTGGTATTGTGGAGACTATTACGTAATTAAATTATGAATTAAAAGTATAAAACACCTTATGTTAAAACTATGGTTCTTTTAATATATTATTATTAAAAATTGCAAGCTTAACAAACTATTTATCAGATATAGTGCTATGTATTGATTAGGTTAAATAATAATAGAATGAATCTAACGCGTGAAAAAGAAGCAATCAATGCTTATCTAAAACTTTTGCAAGCCAAGGGTGCAGATGCGGGTGTCTTGCATAAACATGCAGTTTTTTTAGATAAGTTAGCTATTCATTTAGCTGATAAAGACCTTGATGGTAGCGATTACCGTGAGGCGATTGAAGTGGTCATGGAAACTACTCCTGATGATGACTGGCATAGTAGCTTGACTACAGCACGTGAATTTTATGCATTTTGGGTAAAAGATATTAAAGCCATTGCCGCCTATAACCTACATTCTGGTTTCGATATTCAACCAGTCAGCTGGAAGCCAATTCCTACTTCATTACAAGCTTTATGGAAAAGTTTAGAAGTTGAAAAATTTGATACTTCTGAAAATTGGCCACTTAAAGCGTATACCCAAGCTTTGCGTTACGAGGGTGCTGAACAGACATTAGTGGATACGCGCTTGAGCCTTGCAAAGATCATTTTGATACGCTTGCGCAATGCTCCGCATAAAGATCATAAGTCTTATCGTACAGCGGTAGACCTTACTTTGCCGCTATTTAACATCAAGCGAAATAGACGATTGTTCTTAGTGGTGGTGCGTGAGTTTTATCACTTTTGGACAGGTAACCCAGATGCAAGCAGCATGGTGCTAAAAGATGGCTCAGGCAACATTTTGCAGTAGTAATTAAGTTTAATGAATAAGTGACGCACCCAATTTAGGGTGCGTTTTTTTTGTTTATAATATCTACTTTTCAATACATTAATTTTTATTTTGCTCTATAAAAGTTTATTGCGCTTAAGTAAGCACTTAAATAGTGCAATACTATTTGAGTGCTTCATGA
>JAYTHN010000312.1:0-3767 GCA_043732505.1 Methylotenera sp. | reverse complement strand
GCTTTTCTCGTAACTGCCGTACGCGTATGCACAACATTCGCCTATCAAGTTCCAACTGCGTTTCACCTGGCCCGCCACGCACGCCAATACCACCTTTTTGCCGTTCCAAATGCGTCCAACCACGCACTAATCTTGTCGATAAATGATCTAGTTGTGCAAGCGCAACCTGTAACTTACCTTCATGACTTTGCGCGCGCTGACTGAATATATCAAGAATCAGGCCAGTTCTATCTATCACACGCGCTTCTAACAAACGCTCTAAATTACGTTGTTGTGAAGGACTTAAATCATGATTGAATACTGCAATATTAGATTCACTCGCATGCATCATCTGCTTGAGTTCATCTGCTTTGCCACTACCAATAAACAATTTAGCATCTGGCGTTGAGCGTTTACCTTGGACACTACCGCGAATCGCTAAGCCAGCGCTCAGACTCAACTGACGAAGTTCATCTAAACCTTCTTCGTAATCAGTATCACCAAAATCTACGCTTACTAAAATTGCGGCATCAAAACCGCTTGGCCTTTCAAACAAATCTTTCAAAGTTTATTCATCGCCTTCTGGCAAGGCAATCGTCACTGCGCGAGCAGGTACGATTGTTGAAATAGCATGTTTGTAAACCATTTGAGTGACGGTATTTTTAAGCAAAATCACATATTGATCGAACGAGTCCACTTGACCTTGTAATTTAATACCGTTAACGAGATAAATAGATACAGCGACGTGTTCTTTACGTAAAGCGTTAAGAAATGGGTCTTGTAACATTTGCCCTTTTTGATTCATGATGTCTCCTATTGCTTGGAGTTAAATAAATAAGACATAGCATCAGCTATATTATTGATGTTACGCTTGTTGAGACTGTCGGTGCTAGATTTTGTTCTATCAATTTTCAGCTAATTTTTGGGTTAAATCACACTTACTAAAACTAAACTGATAATAAGTATAACATTGAGGCCAAATACAGTAATTTCAATAGCTAATATGCTATTAGCATCACCTTAATTCCACAGCGCGATTCTAGCCATCACTTCATCTCTACCTAACAATGCCATGACTTGATCAATACTAGGTGATTGGGCAATGCCTGTTAGCAACACACGTAACGGCATAGCCACTTTAGGAAATTTTAACTGATGCTGTGTAATTACCTCATTGATTGCATGATGTATATTTTCCGCTTGCCACTCCACAGTCGTTAATAAAGTTGCCAATGATGCAATGGCTGGCTTAATTTCAGCAGTCAAATGTTTTTCTGCCGCAGCAACATCAATCAGTGGTTTCTGATAAAAACAGGCAATATTTGCAGCGAGCTCGTTGAGTGTATTCACTCGCTCTTTGTATAAATCAATGACAGCTAATAAATTGGGTTGTGAGATAACCGTAATGTTTAATTTAGTTAAACGTTTAGTGATATCTTTAACTAAATAGTCAGTGCTGGCCAACTTGATGTAATGCGCGTTTAGCCAATTGAGCTTTTCAGTATTAAATTGCGCGGCTGAAGGCGTGATATGGTCTAAATCGAACCACTCACAAAATTGTTGCATCGAAAATACTTCATCATCACCATGACTCCAACCCAACCGTGACAAATAATTCAGCACAGCTTCTGGCAAATAACCGTCATCATCATATTGCATCACGCTCACAGCGCCATGGCGTTTAGATAACTTTTGCCCATCATTGCCTAAAATCATTGATAAATGCGCGTATTGCGGGATATTTGCCCCAAGCGCCAATAACATATTGATTTGCCGCGGCGTATTATTCACATGGTCATCACCCCGAATTACTTGGGTAATGCCCATTTCCCAATCGTCAACCACTACACAGAAATTGTAAGTTGGCGTACCATCTCCACGCGCAATAATCAAATCATCTAACTCTTGATTCGCAATGCTAATCTCACCTTTGACTAAATCATGCCAAACAACGTTACCTGTTTGCGGATTTTTAAAACGAATCACTGGTGCTACATCTTGCGGTACTGCTGGCAACGTTTTACCAGCTTCAGGGCGCCAACGACCGTCGTAACGCGGCTTCAACTGTTGCTGCATTTGGCTTTCACGCAAAGCATCAAGCTCTTCTCTACTGCAATAGCAGTGGTATGCAGTACCATCTTCTAACATTTTTTGCAGGGTCTTTTTATATGTTTCCATACGTTGCATTTGGTAAAATGGGCCTTCGTCATAATCTAGCCCTAACCATTGCATACCATCCAGTATCGCTTGAACTGCTTCTGGTGTACTGCGCGCCACATCGGTATCTTCAATACGCAGAATAAAATCACCATTATGCTTTTTAGCAAAAGCCCACGAAAACAATGCAGTGCGAGCACCACCAATGTGTAAGAAACCTGTGGGACTAGGCGCAAATCGTGTACGTACGGTCATATTGAAAACTACTTAATGGGAATAGCATTATTTTATCATGGCTATGCGTTTAGCCTCATAAGTAATAGTCTCAGCAATCACTATGCAGTCCCTAGTTTGAATAGTTGCCATAGGTAGAGTTTATTCTTGAATTATGCTATTTTGGTTATGAATAATAAAATCA
The DNA here is from genome assembly GCA_043732505.1 of Methylotenera sp. Taxonomy (GTDB): domain Bacteria; phylum Pseudomonadota; class Gammaproteobacteria; order Burkholderiales; family Methylophilaceae; genus Methylotenera. Next base: position 1,213 of record JAYTHN010000312.1, on the reverse strand, counting down.
CATATTTAGGTGTTTTGATAAAAAAATAGATTAAATGAGAAAGATTTTCCAAGAAATTATTGGCATTGTTATTAATGACATCCCTAGCAAACATCTAGTCTGGCTGGAAACCATTAACACTCAAGACGAGTTGACTGCATTGAATTCTGCAACACGAGGATTAACATTTGCAATGTCTGATAAGACATTATCCGTAAAAGCGCTATGTAATATCATTGATGACGTAGCACGAAAAACCAGCCCGATATTAAATAAGTTAAGTCAGCAATTTATACGCTTTGAATTGATGAGTTCAAGTGTAGAAAACAATATATTAACTGTTGCGTATAACTTTCATAAGCAACTCTATAGTGCCTATGTATCTCAGCTCAATGACTTTTGCAATCATCCTAAACAACATAAAAAAGAGCTTGCAAACCGCTATATGCATGCTGCAGTCAATCAAGCCTTTGAAATGCTTAAGTGGCGTAGCTTTGTAAATGTTGGATTGGCCCCAAAAGTTTGGCTACAACTACACAAAATATTTGAAATTGCTGAAAGCAACCAACTGTTAAATCAAGTTTTATTAAATGATGAACAGCCTGTCAATAAAGTAACGCTAAGTGCATTGCTATTACAGACGTATATGCTAGATACTTTACTGCAAATCAATTTAAGCAGGCAAGGTATTGATATTGCTAGTAAATTATTACGAAGCCAACTTATAAATATTGAAATCTCCAAAGAGTTTAATCTTGGCAAATTTTTATTTTATGTAGACTTGGCAAAGAATAACGGTGCCAAAAGGATTCGGCACTTAAGCCCTACTGAGACATGTATCTATTGGCAGATTGATTCATTGGAAAAATCAATACAGGCGATCATTACTAAACTTTCAGTCAAAACAGCTGATTCTTTATCAAAATACCCTTCTATGGCATTCTTAGATACGCCATTGATAGTCGAATCCCATCAAATCAAAGCGCTGGCTGAAACATTAGAATTGTTATTAAGGGAGTGGTCGCGTGATAATTATATTCGGCAGCGAAGAAAAGCAATCAGACGAAAAATATCAACAACTGCAAATGTAGTACATGGCATAAAAGAAATATGTATACGAATTAAATCAAATGAAAACGGCCATCTTAATTATGGTGTTAGATTGTCAAATGAAGCTAGATTGTTAGAGCAAAGATTTAGAACTCATCACATCATTAAAGGCACTCAAAATACA
>JAYTHN010000311.1:0-12029 GCA_043732505.1 Methylotenera sp. | reverse complement strand
TTTCTGCACATTGGCAAACACGCGGTACGCAAGTTTGCATGGCTGAAAACCAGCCAACTATTCATGATTTTGGTGGTTTTCCTAAAGAATTATTCGCGTAACAATATCCTGCACTTGGCTCACCTAAGTTCGCGAAAATGCTGTGTGATTTATTCGAAGTTGGTACGATTACGCCTACCCAAGATTATGGTTTAGATCATGGCGCTTGGAGTGTATTGCAATCAATATTTCTAGAGGCTGACGTGCCTGTCTTTCAATTAAGTTTAGATGTTAATTTTGGCTTTGCTGACCATTTTGCATTAGCACGCAAGTTCGCAAGCTTACGCGAACAAGGCGTGCTTGTAATCGCCAGCGGTAATATTGTGCACAACCTGCCAAAGCTTATGCGAAGCGAGATTAATGTAGACTGGGCATACGCATTTGATGATTACATTAAGACAGCGTTTGAAAATGGCGATGATGAAGCACTGATACATATTGAGCGTGCTGGTGAATGCGCTAAATTGGCAGTGCCGTCTGATGAGCATTATTTGCCATTACTATATATTGCGTCGATACGTCATGCCGATGACAACATGCGCTTTTTAACTGATACGTTTGATTTTGGCTCAGTGAGCATGCGTGGCGTAATTTACGGCTAGACCTGATATCTTGAAACAATAGTTTAGTCTTAAAGCCAAATTAAACTAGCCATGCGACCTGTCAGGTTGTCGCGTCTAAATGAGAAAAAACGCGCTTCATCAGTATAGGTGCAAAAATCTTCATTGATACTACTACCGTAAATTTGGGTTACACCTAAATTATTTAAGCGCTGCTTGGCAATTGTGTATATATCGCACAGCCATTTGTCCGCATATGGCTTAAACGCTGATTCAGCTTGACTGTCTTTTTGCATAAACTGTTCGAGTACTTCTGCACCTACTTCAAAGGCATTTGGTCCTATCGCTGGGCCTAGCCAAACCAATATATTGCTTGGTAATACCGTATTAGACTGCATTAACATTTTATGGATTGCTGCTTCAATCACGCCATCACACAAACCGCGCCAACCTGCATGGACTGCGGCTACTACTGTACCCGCATTATCACAAAGTAACACTGGCAAACAATCTGCAGTCATCGTTACACAGACAACGCTTTTTTGCGTGGTAAAAGATCCATCCGCATCTTCTAAACAACCACTTTTTGCTGCATCAATCACTTCAATACCATGCACTTGATTTACCCACACTGGCTCACTTGGCAAGTAGGGGCTTAATAATTGGCGGTTATGTGCTACTACAATGCCATTATCGTTAACATGCTCAGCTAGATTCAAGCTCGCGTAAGACCCTTGGCTAACACCGCCCAGCCTAGTAGTTTGCAAAGCTTTAACGTTAGCTGGTGCCGGCCAATTTGGTTGAATAAAACTAAGCTGAATCATCTTATCGACTCCTAGTGCTATTTGTCATCTTCTGGCTCTAAATCGCCATCATCTTCAAGGTAATCCTCATCTTCAAGTTCATCATCAAAATCATTATTAGAATCGTCTTCGTCCTCATAATCTTCATCTGCAAGGTAAGGTTCCATGCTTAACTCAAAGTCATCATCCTCATTACAAGGGTCTTCATGGCGCATGGCTTCCAGCAAAGCTTTCATGTCATCAGCCAACTCGATTTGCCACTCCATAATCTCATCAGTAGCTGGATGAAGTAAACCTAATTTAATGGCATGTAAAGCTTGACGATTAAACTGACTGACTTCATCACGCAAAGTTTGCGTCATTGCACGAATCGGCACAATGCCACGGAAGCCATATACAGGGTCACCAACGATAGGCGCTTTTAAAAACTGCATATGCACACGAATCTGATGAGTGCGGCCAGTTTCTAAGTTACAACGCATGTAAGTTTGTACTGAAAAACGCTCTAATACCTCATAGCGTGTCACGGCAGGCTTACCAGTACGATTAATCGCCATTTTAGTACGTGAGCGCGGGTCACGTCCTATAGGCTGGTCAATGACGCCATTACGCCAAATTTGACCCCAAATAATTGCACGATACTCACGTTTGACACTACGCGCTTGTAGCTGCCGGACCAAATTAGTTTGTGCCGCTAAATTTTTTGCAACTACCAATAAACCGCTAGTATCTTTGTCTAGCCTGTGCACAATACCCGCACGTGGCACATCTTTTAACTTAGGCTCATGAAACAACAACGCATTTAGTAAAGTACCACTCCAATTACCAGCAGCTGGATGCACTACCATACCAGCAGGTTTATTCACCACTAAAATATGCTCATCTTCAAATACAATCGATAGTGGAATATCTTCCGCTACATAAGCATAGTTTTCTGGCTTAGCCTGCACTTGCACCAATACTTTCTCACCGCCCCAGACTTTAGTTTTTGAGGTACTTGTTTGCGCATTGACCATTATCAATCCGTCTTTAATCCAAGCTTGAAGGCGGGACCGTGAATGTTCTGACAGCATGCGTTGTAATGCAACATCAAGACGCAAGCCTCCTAGGTTATGAGGAATAGTAAGTGCGATAGAATTACTATGCGCAAGTGTATTGCTAAGTGATTGTTCAGTCGAGTCTGTCATCGGTTATAATTCTAATTAATTCTCTAAGTAGGTTTTGACATGAAGTATATCTTAATTTTAATGTTTGCCCTGTTCCTCAATGGTTGTGCAATTTTTGGTACGCCTACAGAGCTTGATGATACTAAAGGCTGGACGGCAGAGCGTATCTATGAAGAAGGTCAAACTAAAATGCGTGATAAGGATTACGATAAAGCAATCGTCTATTTTGGCAAGTTAGAATCTCGCTATCCACATGGTCGTTATGCCGCCCAAGCCCAGCTTGAAACCGCATATGCTAATTACAAAAAACAAGAACCAGTCTTGTGTGTTGCTGCAGCAGATCGTTTTATTAAACTGCATCCTAATCATCCAAACGTAGATTACGCTTACTATTTAAAAGGTTTAGCAGTTTTTAACGAACGTGGTGTGATAGAAAAATTGACTAAACAACAAATTAGTGACCGTGACCCACGCTCATTACGTGATTCATTTGTAACATTTAAAGATTTAGTCACGCGCTACCCCAATAGCCGTTATGCCAAAGATGCCACACAACGTATGGTCTACTTAGCGAATAGCTTATCTGACCATGAGCTGGACGTTGCGCGCTATTACATGAAACGTACAGCTTATGTAGCTGCGATTAACCGTGCAAAATATGTGCTGGAATACTATCCTCAATCACCTGGTGTTGAAGAAGCTTTAGTTATTTTGATAAGCGCCTATGATTTGATGAGCTTAGAAGACCTTAAAAATGACACGTTACGTGTACTAAAAACTAATTATCCTGATAGTGGCATGCTGAAGAAAGGCGTACCTACCGATGAGCGCGTGTGGTGGAAGTTTTGGGATAGCCTATATACAAGTGGGTCAAATTAATTGCCAATAATAATCATGAAAATAACTGCACTACAATAGATGTAATAATAAAAAAGGCCTTAATATTAAGGCCTTTTTTATTACCTAAATTTCGTATCTCTAGCAATTTTTAACTCTTTTTAGCACTTCTATCTTTATCTTCAACTATTTTTTTTGCTTTTAGCTCAGCACGATGTGCCGTTTTACGGCGGCGCATACTCACGATTCCTTCACCAGGTTTACGCTTATCTTCATCTTCAGCAAAGGGATTGCTGCCCTGCTTATATTGCACGCGTAACGGAGTGCCCGATAATTGGAAGGTTCTACGAAACGTTTTTTCTAAGAAACGCGTGTAGGCATCTTTCACCCCATCCACATGGTTACCATGAATCACTACAATAGGCGGATTGCTACCGCCTTGGTGAGCGTAACGTAATTTAGGTCTTATACCTTTGCTAATAGGTGGTTGGTGCTGCTGTAGCGCATCAATCAATACCCTTGTGAGTTGCGGCGTAGCAAGCTTGGCAAATGCGGCTTTAAACGCGACATCTACTGAAGTGAATAACTCAGGCAATCCTTTTTTACGTAATGCTGAAATATAATGAAACTCAGCAAAATCCAAAAACATTAACTTACGGTCGATTTCTCGTTTGACCCAATCGCGCTCTTCTTCTTTTAAGCCATCCCATTTATTGATGGCAACAACCAATGCACGACCAGCATCTAATATATAAGCAGCCACATGCGCATCTTGTTCAGTAATGCCTTCTTGCGCATCCACTACTAAAATCACTACATTGGCTTCTTCAATAGATTGTATGGTTTTAATGACTGAAAACTTCTCAATCGCTTCTAACACTCGGCCGCGCTTACGCACACCAGCAGTATCAATAAGCGTGTAATGTTTGCCATTTTTGACTAAATCAATGCTAATAGAATCACGTGTTGTGCCTGGCTCATCAAAGGCAATGACACGCTCTTCACCGAGCAAGGCATTGACTAAGGTTGATTTACCTACATTTGGACGACCAACAATCGCAACCTTAGGGATTCTATCGCCTGTATAGTCTTGTTCCGGCTCATCATCCACCTCTGTAAAGCTCTCAAGCGCTAGATCAACAATATCTTTAACGCCTTCGCCGTGTGCAGATGAAATTGATAAAGGGTCACCTAAACCTAGTTCATGAAACTCGGCACTCACTACGGCTTTATTCATACCCTCAGTTTTATTGACTGCTAGAAATACTGGACATTTGCTTCTGCGTAAGCGATTAGCAATTTCCGTATCTTGCGATGTTGCACCTTGGCGGCCATCCACTAAGAATATGATGACATCGGCTTCATCTATTGCCAATAACGTTTGTACGGCCATCGCTTTAAGTATGCCGCTATCAGTGTTTGGCTCAAAACCACCCGTATCTACCACCAAGTAAGGTTGGTTAGCACCAATACCGCGACCATAATGACGGTCACGCGTAAGGCCAGGTAAGTCTGCCACTAAAGCATCACGGCTTTTAGTTAAGCGATTAAATAAAGTAGATTTGCCGACATTAGGTCGGCCAACCAAAACAATCGTAGGTATCATGGGAGCCTTCTAAATAATTCTTGAGCCGAATGGCTATTGAATTAAGTATTTCTTGAGATGGTAACTGTTAGCAATAAATACTACACAGTCACCTAATTATTTGATTAATATACTATTTGATTTGAATAGCATAAATGCCGCCGTCGCGTGTCTGCGCTAATACGGTCGTACTATTGATCAATGCCATTTGTGCCATCACTGGGCTGTTATTCATTTTGAATCTTGACGCTAAAGCACCATCATCACGATTAAGAAAATGTACATATCCTTCTAAATCACCGACAGCAATTAAGCTGCCCATCGGTATTGGAGTAGTTAACTGACGATTTTTAAGTGCTGCTTGTCTCCAAAAAGTTTTGCCTGTGGTGTAGTCAAGCGCGTATATAGAACCAGATGCGTGCGATACAAAAATTCGCCCATCTTCGACATTCAAACCAGTTAAACTAGAAATATCACGATTCCAAACTACGCGACCTGACAATCTATCTACCGCTGCGATTCTGCCTTGATACGCTACTGCATAAATCAGTGGGCCATCTACAACAGGCAAGCTAGTTATGTCGGCAATACGCTCAATTTCTGTGACACCTTTAGGCTGCGCTACAGAAGCTTCCCATAATAATTTACCATTATCCGCACGCAATGCAATCAGCTTACCTCCGGCAAAACCAGCATATACAGCACCACTGTCTACTACTAGACCCGCACTACTACGTAAAGTCAAAGAGGGTGCAGCTCGGTCATATACCCATTTACGACTACCATCATTGGCGTTAATGCCATATATATGGCTATCACCAGTACGCACAATGACTGTACCATCATAATATTTTGGGGTACTTAGCACTTCGCTACTAAGTTTAGACTTCCATTGTAATTTTCCTGCAATATCATAAGCATAAACTGCACCTTTTTGTGTGCCGATTAATACTAAACTACCACCCACACCAACGCCGCCTGAAAGCTTTTCCCCTGCATTAGCATGCCATACTTGTGCGCCATTGGTAGCATCTAATTTCACTACCTGACCATCTGCACTTGCGACATAGGCATAACCTGCTTCAACCACAGGCGCAAATTGAAAGTCTTCAGCCTCGCCTACTTTAGCTTGCCATAACAATTTAGTTACAGTAGTTTCTTTTAATTCAGCAAGTGGTTCTGGTGGATTTGTTAACTCCGCCCCAAAGATTTTCTCTGAAATTCCCGTCTTCATATCGCCGATGCTGCTACAGGCTGTAATTAGCAATATACAAGGTATCGCCAGTAGGCCTAATAACAATTTTTTATGTGTTTGAAACAACAATACAGTACTCCAGCCTAACTTCGATTATTCTAATGATGCTTAACCCAACTGTGATTTAGCCTAATGCTTCAAGCTTTTGCCGAGTAAAAGTACGATATTTTCCTTGTGGATTAAGTTTAGCAAGCGCTTCTTTATAAGCTAACTTTGCCTCATCATTTTTACCTAATCTCACTAATACATCACCTTTTAAATCGGCAAATAAACCGTCAAAGCCAGCATCATGGGTAGCATTAAGTAGTTTTAAAGCAGCTTCATTATCTTTTTCTTCTGCTAAGATGTCTGCTAACTGCAAACTTGCTAAAGCACTTACTGAAGTTTCTTTTGCGTTTTTAATCGTCCAGTCTAATTGCGCTTTTGCGCTTTTAGCATCGTTAGCTTGATAATTTATTTTAGCTGCGAACAAAGCTGCACGGCCTGCATACGGCGTTCCAGAAAAATTTTCCATTAAAACCGCAGATTTTGCTTTAATCGTTTTTAAGTCTTTTTCATCTGTCACTAACAGCTCTTGATACTGTGTCGAAGCTTCGACTGACTGTTTATTTTCGTAGTATTTCCATCCTTGAAAAGCAGCATAAGCCACAATAACGGCTATCACTAGCATAGTGACCATCTGCCCATATTGTTTCCACCAAGCTTTAAATTCGTCTAACTGTTCCTGCTCTTCTAAATCGTATGCCATTGCTTTTCCTAACCTTTTCGCAAACCAATATATTAAGTCTCATGCCTGAATTGCATTTAAAGGCTAGGCATTTACCGTCTTTTTACATAAATCAATTTTTTTACCAGGAATAGCCGCTAATAAGTTTTGCGTATATTCATGTTGTGGTCGTTGGTAAATATCTACCACCGCACCTTGTTCCACTATTTTTCCTTGATTCATCACTACAATATCATCTGCAATATGACGCACTACACGCAAATCATGACTGATAAATAAATAACTCAACGCCATTTCTGCCTGCAACTCTTTCAGTAATAAAAGAATTTGCGCTTGTATTGATACATCTAATGCCGAAACTGGCTCATCACATACCACTACTTTAGGTTGCAACACTAGCGCACGTGCAATACCAATACGTTGTCTTTGCCCACCTGAAAATTCATGCGGATATTTTTGCATATCAGCTTCAGTTAAACCCACTCGCTTTAATATTGCGATTACTTTTTGTTGCTGTTCCGCCCTTCTACCAACATCATGAATCACTAACCCTTCACCTACAATCTCACCCACACGCATTCGTGGATTGAGTGATGCAAACGGATCTTGAAACACCATTTGCAGGTTTTTACGTACCGCTCTTAAGGCTGGGCCGTTTAATTTTGCCAAATCTTCGCCAGCAAATAACACTTCGCCACTATCTAAGGATTGCAATTGTAACAGACATCGTGCCAACGTGGATTTACCACTGCCAGATTCCCCTACCACTGCTAAAGTGCTACCTGCTCGCAAAGTGATACTGACATTGTCTAACGCTTTTACTTGCGTTGTTCCAAAACCAAATTTACCACTGCGTTGTGTATAAGTTTTAACCAGATTGCGAGCGACTAATATAGATTCTGTCACGCAATGACTCCCGCAGTTAATGACGGCGCTTTAGAAAGACTAGCTTGATTTTCAGGTAACCAAGCATAGTCAATCGGCCTCAATGGATTTTTACCCTCTGCATCTGGTACGCAAGCCAATAAGGCTTTTGTATAAGGATGCTGCGGATTACCTAACACTTGATCTTTAGTACCCGATTCTACAATTTCACCCCTAAACATCACCACTACATTATCTGCAATATCTGCTACCACGCCAAAGTCATGGGTAATAAAAAGCATTCCCATATTCATACGTGTTTTAAGTTCGTCTAATAATTTGAGTATTTGCGCTTGTACCGTTACATCTAAGGCAGTAGTGGGTTCATCTGCAATCAATAATTGAGGCTCGCAAGCGATGCTCATGGCAATCATCACACGTTGGCGTTGACCCCCAGAAAGCTCGTCAGGATAACTATTGGCTCTGCTAGATGGAATACCAACCAGCTCAAGCAAACTAGAGATTTTAGTCTTTAATCGCTCACCTTTAAGGCCTAAATGGGTAGTAAGACTTTCACCAATTTGATAACCAACCGTTAACACTGGATTCAATGAGGTCATTGGTTCTTGAAAAATCATAGCGATTTTTGCACCGCGAATTTTTCGCAAGCTTTCTGCATTAAGTGTAGTTAAGTCTTTAAGAACTAATTGTGAATCGTTAAATAATACCCTACCAGAACTTAATTGTAATTGTTTAGAAAGTAAACCCATTACAGATAAAGCCGTTAAGCTTTTGCCGCTACCAGACTCCCCAACGACGCAAGTTGTTTTACCAGCTTCAATGGTAAAGCTGACATTTTTCACGAGTAACCGTGTAGGCGATTTTTTTAACGTGATTGTAACGTGCTCAAGCTGTAATAATGGAAAAGCTTTATGCGTTTCGTCTTTCATGCTGTTCACTCAATGTTGTATGCCAAAAATGATAAGCTCAAAATTTTAGAGAAAACTCACTAATTTTTGCCTGCCACCAAATAATCTATTGCGGCTTCAATAGAGCATTGCAACTGCTCGTTTTTACTTGCGATTTGACTATCCAATTTCATTGCCTTTAATACTACCTGCTTATTCGCAACTTCATCATCTCCTAATATCAATGCATATTTTGCTTTGCTTCTATCCGCTTTTTTCATTTGAGACTTAAAGCTGCCACCACCCGCATGTAATAAAACTTGTATGCTGGCATTGCGTAATTGTTCGGCGATACTAAAAGCCGCATTTTTTGCCTGCTCACCTACATTCACTAAATAAACGTCTGGCGAATCATCCGCCGATACACCATATTCTTGCATCAACAAAAATACACGCTCTAAGCCAATACCGAAGCCGCACGCAGGAGTCGATTCGCCACCTAAACGCTCAACTAAAGCATCATAGCGACCACCGCCTGCAATCGTGCCTTGAGCACCTAATTTAGTAGTCACCCATTCGAATACAGTGCGGTTGTAGTAATCTAGCCCCCGTACTAATCGAGCATTAATTAAATAGGCTACACCTGCAGCATCCAGCAATTTACATAGACCATCAAAATGCGCGCGGGTTTCATCACCTAAGCAATCAATTAGCTTAGGCGCAGCTTCACATATGGCCTGCATACGCGGATTTTTGGTGTCTAATATACGAAGCGGATTCGTATGTAAGCGACGTTTTGCGTCCTCATCTAGCAAATTTATATGTTGCTCAAAGTAGGCAATTAATAGATTACGATACGCGATGCGTTCATGCGCGTCACCAATACTATTGATTTGCAGTTGAACTTCCTCAATACCTAATTCACGCCATAATCTAGCTAGCAGCACGATTTGCTCAGCGTCTACCTCAGGTGCATCAAAACCAAAAGCTTCTACGCCAATTTGGTGAAATTGACGTTGGCGACCTTTTTGTACATTCTCATGCCTAAACATTGCACCGCTATACCATAACCTTACAGGTCCATTGTATGTCAAGTTATGCTCTACTACAGCACGCACACAACCTGCCGTACCTTCTGGGCGTAACGTAAGTTTGTCACCGTTAAGCTTATCTTCCCAAGCGTACATTTCTTTTTCAACAATATCGGTATGCTCCCCTACAGAGCGTACGAACAAATCAGTGGGCTCTACCAAAGGCATGCGAATATTTTTATAGCCATACTGCGCCAATACTCGACGTGCCGTATCTTCAAGCCTTAACCACAGCGGTGTATGTTCAGGCAAAATATCGTAGAATCCTTTGATACTTTGAAATTTTGTTGCTGTGGTTTTTATGGCTGAAATTTTATCTGCTACGCTTTCAGCACTCACTACTTGATTGAGTATTTCTACCATTATGCGATTGCTTTAATTGGAATTGTTTTGTTTGTTAGATTGGAGTTGCTTGAACCTAATTGATTTGAACCCGATTGATTTGAATAGTGCAACTTGCCGCCTTCTGCATAGTTAGTTTGCACATAAGTTTCAACAATGGCTTGAAACTCTTGCGCAATATGGTCACCTTTTAAAGTCAATGTTTTTTCACCGTCTACAAATACGGGCGCTACAGGCGTTTCACCTGTGCCGGGCAAACTAATCCCGATATTAGCCAGTTTTGACTCACCAGGACCATTCACTACGCAGCCCATGACGGCTACACTCATATTCTCAACACCAGCATATTGACTACGCCAGACTGGCATTTGATTGCGCAAATAAGTTTGAATTTGCATCGCTAGTTCCTGAAAGTAAGTCGACGTTGTACGGCCACAACCAGGACAAGAGGTTACCAGTGGGGTAAATGAGCGTATACCCATTGTTTGTAAAATCTCTTGCGCAACGATTACTTCTTTAGTGCGCGACTCATTGGGCTCAGGCGTTAAAGAAACACGTATGGTATTACCAATGCCTTGCTGTAAAAGTAGAGCCAATGCAGCAGTTGAAGCGACAATGCCTTTAGATCCCATACCTGCTTCAGTTAAACCCAGATGTAACGGATAATCACTACGACTTGCTAAATCCCTATAAACCTTTACTAAATCTTGTACATTACTCACTTTACAAGAAATGATGATTTGATTAGGGGATAGACCAATATCTACCGCCTGTTGCGCACTCTCGAGAGCCGATTGAATCAATGCCTCACGCATGAGCGCATCTGACGATAACGGCTCTGCAAGTTTCGCATTATCATCCATCATTTGCGCCATTTTAGCCTGATCTAAACTTCCCCAATTAACGCCAATACGTACCGCTTTTTTATATTGAATGGCAGATTCGATCATATAGGCGAACTGCTCATCACGCTTTGAGCCTTTACCTACATTTCCAGGATTAATACGATACTTAGCTAATGATTCAGCACAATCAGAATACTGAGCAAGTAACTTGTGACCGTTGTAATGAAAATCACCCACCAGCGGCACATTACAACCTAGCGTATCTAAGCCACGGCGAATGTTGCCAACCTGCGCGGCTGCCTCTGGAGAGTTAACGGTGATGCGTACCACTTCACTGCCCGCTTGCCACAATTCAAAGACTTGTTTAATCGTTGCCGCAGCATCAGCAGTGTCAGTGTTAGTCATACTTTGCACGACTACTGGTGATATGCTTGTGCCTTGCAAACCACCACCTACTGGCACATGACCTATCATCACCTGCAAAGTGTTGCGTGGCTGATTAGGATGATATGAGTTCAACGACTACTCCAAATTTTCAATGCTGAGACTAAGTTCAATGTCTAACTAAGGACAGATAATTACTCTAAAACAATGCGTGCAACATTATTTTTAGTGTAATTAATTAAATCCACCGGCTTACCTAAAAACGTTAGATTTGTTGCTTTAGCATTACCAATTAATATATTAAACGGCGGTGCACCATCATAACTTTCTACGCTGTTCGCCACTAACATTTTTTCAAATACAATGACACCTGATTTATCGCTGACTCTCACCCATGTTTGCTCAGTAACTGCCATAGTCACTTTTTTGGTTGCAGCATTTTTTGCGACTATATTTTTTGCAGCAAGATCATTTATCATTATTGCCTGCGTTTTTAGTTCTATTTCAGTGTCTGGCAATGTCACTGCTGATGGTTGTAGTGCCCGCGCAGCATGTGCTTTTAATGTATTGAAATCAACTGGGGCAGGCGTTGACGATTTAACTTGTGAATTAGTAACTGTACT
>JAYTHN010000310.1:0-3778 GCA_043732505.1 Methylotenera sp. | reverse complement strand
GCGAATAATTCTTTAGGAAAACCACCAAAATCATGAATAGTTGGCTGGTTTTCAGCCATGCAAACTTGCGTACCGCGTGTTTGCCAATGTGCAGAAATACATAAAATCGCTTGTGGCTTAGGCAAGGTTTTGCCTAGCGCAAGCCAAGCGTCTCGATATGGGTTGTCCTTAATTGCGTTCATCGGGTTGCTATGGCCAATAAACATCGCTGGCGTGCGTGATGTAGTGATTTATTTTTCGTAGTTTTCAATACACATGACTTTTATATAAGGCCTGTGTCAGACTTTAACAAGAGATAAAAGTCTTACAATGCTTTAAAGTTTAACGCGCTATAAAACCACGAGTATCTGCTAGCTCGTTTATAATGCAGACTTTGTTTAATTAATCATAAATCTATTAAGTTTAAATTTGGTAACTTTATATTTTTTTGAATACAAGATCATACTTTTTAGAATGCAATCATTGAAAATCACATGTTAAATAACGTCATGGTTTCGTCGCCGTTTTCTACAATCGCTTGGATTATTTTATCTAGCTTGTTAGGCGGCGTACTAAGCGTATTAAGTGCCGCTCTTTTTGCACTGAACACCAAAAAATCTTGGGTGCCATTACTCATTAGTTATGCTATTGGTGCGATGTTGGGAGCGGTATTTTTAGAGATATTGCCAGAAGCGTTCAAGCAGGCTACTAGTCCTGATGTAGCTGCAATGACTATATTGTTTGGTTTATTACTATTTTTTATTCTAGAAAAATTAGTACTTTGGAGGCATTGCCACGGTGACCATTGCGAAGCACATGCAATGCATACAGCGCAAGAATGCCCTGAAAATTTAATTACTCCTGCAACAGAATCTGATGCAAAATTTAAACTGGTTTTAAATAATGCATCTGTTAATAAAATCCCTGCAATATCTGCCAAAATAAAATCATCGCATAGTCATCACGACCTTAGTCACGATGGTGGACGCAGTGGAATGATGATTATGATAGGCGATACTTTCCATAACTTTGTGGATGGCATTTTAATTGCCGCCGCTTTTATGGTGGATATTCATGTTGGACTTGTCACTGCAATGGCGATTATCGCGCATGAAATTCCACAAGAAGTAGGTGATTTTTTGATTTTATTACATTCTGGCTATACTAAAAAACAAGCACTATTGTTTAATTTAGGTTCAAGTTTCGCTACTGTTGTAGGTGGTGTGTTGGCTTACTATGCGCTACAAACATTACAAAGTTGGATACCTTTTATTCTAGGCATTGCCGCATCCAGCATGCTTTACGTTGCAGTGGCAGATTTAATTCCAGGTTTACATAAACGTACAGAATTGAGTGCAACTATCAGCCAAATACTATTGATTGGCCTTGGTATCAGCAGCATTTGGTTGACTAAGTTCATCCTTGGATAAGCTTTGGGTTAAATCTTGCGTTAAATCCAATTCAATTGAATCTGCTTGATTTTGTGCTTGTATTTTTTTGAATTTACGGTGGTTCACACCCAATATCCATAATAATATCGCACAGGGAATTAGACCGTAGAATAAGAAGGTCAGAATACCAGAAACCACATTTTTTTCTGTAGCTGCCATTAGCACCACTACGTAAAGCCAAGCAATAACAATGATATACATATAATTAAAGAGTACTTTATGAACAAAACAGTTTCAATATCACCATCAAAAAATCCACCTAAGGTCGGCTTTGTTTCTCTCGGTTGCCCAAAAGCAGGCTCAGACGCAGAGCGTATTCTCACCCAATTACGGGCAGAAGGCTATGAGATTTCTTCCAGTTATGAAGATTCTGATTTGGTGGTGGTGAACACCTGCGGCTTCATCGATTCTGCGGTACAGGAATCGTTAGATGCGATTGGCGAAGCGCTCAACAAAAATGGCAAAGTGATTGTGACTGGCTGTCTAGGCGCTAAAAAAGGCGTAGTAGAAGCCGCACATCCAAGTGTATTGGCGGTGACAGGCCCACATGCGCTAGAGGAAGTGATGACGCATGTGCATGCCAACCTGCCTAAGTTACATGAGCCGTTTATTGATCTAGTGCCACCACAAGGTATACGTTTAACGCCTAGCCATTATGCTTACCTTAAAATTTCAGAGGGCTGTAACCACAGATGCAGCTTCTGCATTATTCCAAGCATGCGCGGCGATTTAGTCAGCCGTCCAATCGGTGAAGTGCTAAATGAGGCCGAGAATCTAGTCAACGCAGGTGTTTCTGAGATTCTAGTCATTTCACAAGATACTAGCGCTTATGGGGTAGATGTTAAGTATCGCCCTGGTTTTTGGAATGGTCGCCCAGTAAAAACACGTATGACCGAGCTTTGCCAAAGCCTGAGCGAGTTAGGTGTTTGGACGCGCTTGCATTATGTATACCCTTACCCACACGTGGATGAAGTGATTCCATTAATGGCTGTAGGTTTGATTTTGCCTTACTTAGATGTGCCATTTCAGCACGCTAGCCCACGCATTTTAAAAGCCATGAAGCGACCAGCGCATGCTGAAAATAACTTAGCACGTATCAAAGCATGGCGTGAAATCTGCCCAGACATTACGGTGCGTAGTACCTTTATCGCAGGTTTTCCTGGTGAAACTGAAGATGACTTCAAAATGCTACTCGACTTTTTAGAAGAAGCTCAATTGGATAGGGTGGGTTGCTTTACCTATTCAGCAGTAGATGGCGCAAAAGCCAATGACCTACCAGACCACGTACCGCAAGAAGTGAAAGAAGAACGCTTGGCAAGGTTTATGGAAGTGCAAGAGCGCATTAGCGCTGCAAAACTGCAGACCAAGATTGGCAGCATGCAAACCGTGTTAGTCGATGAGATTAACGAGTTAGAAGATGGTAGTTTTCAGGCGATAGGGCGCACGAAAGCTGATGCGCCAGAGATTGATGGCGTGGTGTATATGGAAGATGCAGAGGATTTAACGCCAGGTGATTTTGTAGAGGTTGAGATTTATAGTGCGGATGGGCATGATTTATGGGGTGGGCCGCCGAGGGATTAAATTTTTTACATGCCGTGAATATTTAACTAATTTAAAAGTAATTAGATTTTTCCTATTATTAAGGTGTTGACATTATTGTTACTCAAATCTAATCTGCTTTTTTGTTACATGGCACTTGTCAAATGCTGCAAGTATTAAATGATTTTGGAATCTTACTCAATGCCCACGTTCGTATTGAATTGCACATCTTCTTTTCAAGATATTTATGTGAGATAGCTGCTGCACCTATTGACAGACATAACAGTAATGGAACAAAGTTAGGGTCTCGAATAGACTTGGAAGTTGACATAATCTCAAATATAGGCTCAATAATGATAGAGTGGATTAAATATATAGAAAAGGAAATGTCCCCAAGCCATATTAAAGGTTTCGGTACGTTGAATTGAACTGATTTATGTGACACAGCAAATACTAAAACCAGAAAAAATAATGGCATTCCCCACCCTAATATCCCAGAATTATATTTCAGCTTAGATATCAAAGCCCAAGCTACAAAGCATATTGAAAATGAGCATAAATAGTTAATGAGTTTTATATTTTTTATTTGAATTTTACTGAAGTAAATACTTCCTATTAGTACTCTCCTGCTGCAAACTCCAGAATAAGCGGTGATGTAACCAAGTTTAAATAAGAAAACCATCCGTAATTAACTTCAGCATTCAATGTTGGATTAAAATTTTTGAAAGCTGGCATTATTAGAATTGTAAAAACCAGCCAAATTGATAAAGCTACCCACCTGTAGTTTTTAAAAAGCATACTAATGCCGA
>JAYTHN010000309.1:0-3783 GCA_043732505.1 Methylotenera sp. | reverse complement strand
GCTTTTTATCGACGTCTGGATTAAATCTGTAAATTGAGAATTTCATAGCTGTTATTTCTTATATATTTAGATTAGTTAAATTTAGTTTGATGTAACGTTAATAAACACGCGCTTTAGGCTCAAAACTTTCAACTGTGAGCGGTTTCAAGCGTACAGGCTTGTAAGCCAAACGGTTACCTTCACGGTAGTAAAGTGAGTGGGTGAGCCACTTTTTATCATCACGATCCATAAAGTCTTCACGGGCATGTGCGCCGCGGCTTTCTGTTCGGGCTTCTGCAGCGCGCATCGTAGCTAACGCGACTTCAACTAAATTGTCTAGCTCAAGCGCCTCTACTCTTGCAGTGTTAAACACTTGGCTCTTATCTTTAATGATGGTGTTTTTGGCTCGTTCTGCTACTTTATCAATTTCAACCACACCTTCACTCAGTAATTCTGGAAAACGGAATACACCACAATGCGCTTGCATAGTTGCGCGTAAATCTGCACCCACTTCTTTTACTGTTTCACCTTGCGTTTGCTTCTCCAAGCGGTTCAATCTAGATAAAGTCATGTCGCACGCATCGGCTGGGAGTGGCTTATGAGTATTATCTTTTTTAACTTCCTCTACCATTTTATCGCCAGCGGCACGGCCGAATACGACTAAGTCTAATAATGAGTTTGAACCCAAGCGATTCGCCCCATGTACAGACACACACGCACACTCACCTACTGCATACAAACCGTTCACAATAGAATCGCCGCCATTGGCATTTGGCACGACCACTTGACCTTGCAAATTGGTTGGAATACCGCCCATCATGTAATGCACAGTAGGGACGATTGGAATCGGGTCTTTAAACACATCTACGTTGGCAAAGGTTTTTGCAATTTCGCGTATACCCGGTAATTTGTCGTTGATTAACTTTTCACCTAAATGGTCTAGTTTCAAAAATACGGCGTCTTTATTTTTACCAACACCACGGCCAGCTTTTACTTCAGTGGCAATGGCGCGTGACACCACATCGCGACTGGCTAAATCTTTGGCATTTGGTGCATAACGCTCCATAAAGCGCTCGCCTTCGCTATTCACTAAATAGCCACCTTCGCCGCGCACACCTTCAGTAATGAGTACGCCAGCATTGAGTACGCCAGTGGGGTGAAACTGCCAGAACTCCATGTCTTGTAATGGAATATTCGCACGTGCTGCCATACCTAAACCGTCACCAGTATTTATAAAAGCATTGGTGCTGGCTTTGAATATACGTCCTGCTCCTCCTGTAGCCAGCATCGTGGCTTTCGCACGAATGCAATGTACTTCGCCTGTTTCAATCTCTAAGGCCAATACTCCTAATACATCGCCATCTATATCTTTTAACAAATCTAACGCCAACCACTCCACAAAAAACTGCGTATTTGATTGCACATTACGCTGATACAAGGTGTGCAGCATGGCGTGGCCGGTTCTATCCGCTACTGCACAGGTACGAGAAATAGCTTTTTCGCCAAAATTTTGTGTCATACCGCCGAATGGACGTTGAAAAATCTTGCCGTTATCTAAGCGGTCAAAAGGCATGCCAAAATGCTCAAGCTCGTAAATCGCCGCGGCAGCGTTTTTGCACATGAACTCAATCGCATCTTGATCACCCAAATAATCAGAACCCTTAATAGTGTCGTACATATGCCACAGCCATTTATCATCCGCCACATTGCCTAGTGCAGCCGCAATGCCACCCTGCGCCGCAACTGTGTGCGAACGCGTAGGAAACACCTTAGAGATAACCGCAACTTTTAAGCCAGACTGCGCAAGCTGCAGAGAAGCACGTAAACCAGCTCCGCCGCCGCCCACTACTAAAGCATCAAATGTTAACGTTGATAATGCCATGCCATTAAACCTTTAATAAAAACTAATTCGTTAAACTTTTTTTGATTACAATTTAATCAAAAACAAACATGTAGCCCACGCCATATAGATCCACAGCAACACTACTAATATCTTCAGCAATACACCACGCACTTCTGTATTCGGCACATAATCTTTAAATACATCCCGTATGCCTAACCACGCATGAATTGTTAAACATATCCAAAACAACCAACTAGCGATCCGAAACCACCAGGGCTGAAAGAGTTGCGACCAAGAGGCATAATCGTTCGGTTGCACCACTAGAAGTCGCGTTAACGCCATCACGCTATAAATTGCCATTACCAAAGCCGTCAGCCGCTGCATTAACCAAGCACGCATGCCAGGGTAACGCTTGGTTAGTAGTTCAATGATCATGTACCTACCAACCCCATAACTTAACGGCTAATACTAAAGTAGCCAGCACACCTAGCACCAAAACCACTTTGCTTGTATAGCGCGCTTTCATCAGCGTGGTCATCCAATGCACATCCATCGCCAAATGGCGCACACCTGCAAAGAAATGATGAAAAAAAGCCCATGCTAACCCAAGAAGCATGAGCTTTATAAAAGGTGAATGTAGTATGACGAGAACTCTTAAGAAATTTTCAGTAGAGCTTATAGACAGTTGAAGCAACAGCAATAAAAGCGGCAAAATTAGAAACAACGCACAGCCCGTTGCACGATGCAGAATGGAAACCAAAGCGTTAATTGGCAACCGAATAGTGAATAGATTCAGGTTTTTTGGCCTGTTTTGGTATCTACTTTTACTTCGGGCTTTTTGCCTATTTTGAAAATCATTTTCTTGCATTATTATTAATCTATGATTCAGATTGTTCTAAACGTGCTGCGGCGGCTACCGCGCCTGATACTTTTTCAAGCAAACGCTTATCAAACGGCTTAGGAATAATGTAGTCTTTGCCAAAACTTAAACTAGTTAAGTTATAAGCTTTTAACACATCTGCAGGTACAGGCTCACGTGCGAGTGACGCGAGTGCATTCGCTGCAGCGATCTGCATTCCATCGCTAACCTGTTTTGCTTTAGCGTCTAAAGCGCCACGGAATAAGTACGGAAAACATAAGGCGTTATTAACTTGATTTGGAAAATCAGAACGACCCGTTGCCATTAAAATATCATCTCGAACCGCATGTGCAACGCTTGGTAATATCTCAGGGTCAGGATTCGCCAATGCAAATACTACTGGCTTATCCGCCATTACTTTTAACAGCGCTGGCGATAATGCATTTGCTGCGGATACACCAATAAATACATCAGCTTGCGGCATTACATCTGCTAAAGTTTTTGCATCACTTGGGGTTACTGCTAAATGGCGATTATTATCATGCAAATCATTCCGCGAGGTATCTAACACCCCTGATTTATCTACCATTGTGATATTAGTAGCACCCATCAATTTCAACAATCTTGCGCATGAACAGCCTGCGGCACCAGCCCCTAAGAAGACAATTTTTACAGAAACTAAAGTTTTACCTTGAATTTCTAAAGCATTAGTGAGCGCCGCAGCCACAATCACCGCGGTACCATGCTGATCATCATGAAACACTGGAATATCTAAACGAGCCCGCAACTCTTTTTCAATTCTAAAACAGTGTGGTGCTGCAATATCCTCAAGGTTAATACCGCCAAAAGTTGGCGCGATGTTGACTACTGTCTCAATAAAAGCTTCCACACTTGGTGCGTTTACTTCAATATCAAACACATCAATTCCAGCAAAGTGTTTGAATAAAACGGCTTTACCTTCCATCACAGGTTTGCTTGCCAGCGCGCCCATATTACCCAGCCCTAACACTGCAGTACCATCAGTAATCACGGCCACCAAGTTACCTTTATTGGTATATTTATAAGCAAGTGTTGGATCGCGATTGATTTCACGTACTGGCAC
>JAYTHN010000308.1:0-3794 GCA_043732505.1 Methylotenera sp. | reverse complement strand
TCTTCATAAAGCTTAACGGCTTCAACTGCATTGGGTCGAATGTCTTTTAGTGGCACTAACAGTTGATATTGTGCATCTTGCGCGAGCATCAAACGCAACAAAGTGCCATCTTGAGCATAGATGGCGGTGGAGTGTGGGATTAAGTCTACCAAGGCTGACTTGGGGTAAAGACGAAGCGCGAGTATTGCGCAGACTAAAATTACAACAGCGATGAGTACACTTTTAATAACTTTAATATGAATATATCGCTGCTTGAATAACATGTGTTGCGGTAGATACTTCGCTGAATCCTTATTAGTCGGGCGACCTACGGTAATGCTACTAGGCACTGAGTGTGCTTTCAGTAACCGGTTATACATAGATTCTGCATAAACCGGCGGCACTACAAATTGCCCACTATTGGTCGCTTTGATCTTATAAGTAAATTCAGTTATCGTGTTTGAAACTGCACCATAAAACACTACGCGATCTTCACGAATATCGGCGTAAGTTGGTTGCCAGTTACCGCCAATCCCCAATGGGCTAGTCCAACTGCTTGTTTGTGCGACAGCACCCTCATTACCATCACCTTCATAACTTTCGCCATTTTGAGGAATGCTCGTTTAGGTTACATTTGCCGCTGCTTGTAACACTGGCTCAAAGCCACCAACTAGCAAATCAACAATTGCAACATCATCTACATTGCCTTCTAATGCGCGGATTTTAATGTGCACAGTAATTTCATCGCCCATGGTGATGGATTTGACCACTGCGCCTTTATCATCAGTATATTCGCGAATAATCTCAATGCCTTGTTTAAGCGCGGTAGTCGGTGCTTTAATGTCAAATCCAGATTCCGTGAAGGCATAAAATAATGGCAAATCACTTGGCCCTTGTAGTTTCAAGCGCGCAGTTTCAGGTGTAAAGTTTACCGATGGCGAAATGTTGTCAGGCAATTTAAGCGCTGTGATTTTGCTTTGTTTGTCTATTGTACTAATGCCCATTTGCGCCGCAACTTTTGCGCCTACTACATTCGCATATGCATCAAAACCCAGCAGCGCATAAGATGATGAAAGTGTATTAAAACGCCCCATAGCAATTGGCTGCATAATATTGTTGAGCGCAATGGCATTCACATTTTTTTATAAATCAGAAAAGTGACGTGATACCAAGTAAAGTGTTTGCGCATTTCGCACCACATCATCGTAATAGTGGCCATAGATTGGTTTTTGACCGCTACTAGCGAGTAACTTAAGTGGTTTGGCAATCAACTCATTAGCAATAGCAGCTTGTTGTAGCAATTGATTACTTACTGCTAAATAGGCTGCAGTTAAATCGGAACGCCATTCTTTAAGTGAAGCGTCGGTTAAAGCATTTGCATCTAATGTGCTACGCAAGCTTGCTAACATTGGTGTAGTGATAATACTTTCGCGAGTGAGTAGGTAAGTTGCATAAGCCCTTACACGGACTTCATCTAAAGTGTAGGCAGGGCTTACAGCAAGTGTTTGCAAGTAATCAAAGCCACGTTTTAGGATATCTGCGGGAATGGTTTCGCCCGCATTTGTATGGTCGCGCGCCTCTAGCAACATATGCAACGCATACACACTGGCAAATTCATCTGCTTGCACGCTGGCATCCCACAAACCAAAGCCACCTTCAGCATTTTGGCGTGAACGTAATACGCTCAATACATTATCAAAGCCACCAACTTCATTTGCAGTATTGGCCAAAAGTTCTGGGCGTTTTTTCAGGACGATAAGTGGTAGTACTTGGCTCACCAATTGCTCAGTACAACTGTGTTCATAGTTGCTTAAGTAATCAAGCAAGCCACCTGCCACCACCAATGGCAATGGCGAAATACTGGCTTGTTGTTTGCGGTACTCAGCAAACATGTCACGCTTAATACAATTTGCGTATCCCCTTTAAAGCTATCAGTTTGCATAATTGTTAAATGCGGAGTAGCTGGGCGGACGCTGATTTCAGTACCTAATTTAGCAAACTTGCTACCAAAACTGGCGGTAAATTCTAATCGGGCTGAGCCTAATTTCGCACCAAAACCATCACGTACTTTTATTTTATAAAGTGCCATACCTTCACGTAATTCACTTATTTTCAACGTTTGTTTGGCAGCACCGACTAATTCAAAAGCAGATGTAGCCGCTAAATTTAAGGTCACAGAAGCATCTTTACCAGAGCCTTGCACATTGTTCGCAACACCGACATTCATATCAAAAGTATCGCCAGGCGTCACGGTAAGCGGCGCATTAGGTGATAACACAAAATCACCACGTACCGTTGCAGCATTCACTGCGGTGCCTATGCTAGTGTCGTTCACCATCACTGCCAATAAGCGTAATTTGCCATTAAAAGTATCTGGTACCGTATACTCAAAATCGCATACGCCTTTCACATCAACAATTCCAGACCAATAGACTGCCGGCTTATCTGTTTTACGTTTGAATGGATTTAATTGTTTGCCTAATGCGCCATCACCATCCCCACCCGGTGCAGTAGCCGCAATAATTTTCTTGAATTCTGGCAATATCATGTCAAGAATTTGGCTAGTAGATACTTCCAATTGACGTTTTTGGAAGAAGCAACCTATTGCATCTGGGTTTTGGTAACGCGCTACTTGCAAGATACCTTCATCTACTGCAAATACAACTGCACGGCAAGGTTTGCTGGCTTCTAGCCTCATTTTAAGCACTTGACCAGGTTTAACTAAACTTTGTGAAGTGAGTTTGAGTATATTAGTACGTTGTGCTAAGCTGTTTGCAAAAGGCACAAACCCATATGAAAGCGGGTTAGTGAAAATTTCATCAGAACTAGGGTCGCGTTCAAATTGCACGCTCACATAACCATTGCCTTCAAAGTCCGCAGGCAACTTGATTTTTTGTACTGAAGCTTGGGAGTTCACCTTTTAAACCATTGCTGCGCGTAGACTTTAACTCGCTCAATGGTAATCAGCCCTGCGCCAATGTAAGGTATGCGAATACTTACGCTGATTTCTTATCCTGGCTCATAGTCTTATTTGTCCAAAACCAATTGCAGTTCAGCATTGCGCTCTAATGAGCGGCTTACATTAACCAAGCCAGCTACGCTGTATTCCACACGATTTTGCTCCAAGCCTTCTTTGTTTTTAATCACGTAAGCAAAGTTGCCAGGTGTTTCAGTAGCCAGATTTAAAGTATTGCCAGTCGCCTTGATGTTGTAAGGCGACTCTTTCACCAACACTTCTTTTTGACGAGATTCGTATTTGAAAACACCGCTATTTTGTTTGGTCAATACTGATACATATTTACGCTCGATGAAATTGAGTATCAAGCCTTCAGCAGCTACTTTTTGTAATGTTGAATTTACTGCAATTAAGGTCATATTTCGTTTGCTGGATTTGCTGACGTAATTCAAATCGCCATCCGTTTTAAAACCTATCAAATATTGCTGTTCAGATATTAATGTAGCCGCTTCTGCAGAAACGCTACTCCAACCACCCGCTTCATAAGCTTGCGTGAGAATATTTAATCGATAGGTGGCTTAAGTATATTTTTCTAAACCTAGTTTGAACTCCGCGATACGTTCAGCATTGCTGGTGTCATCGCTCAGTTTTTCGCTGTAACCTTCTTTTGCGCGTTGCGGGTCGTAAAATACAAAGTCTTTATATTGCGAGAAGGCTGGATAAGCGGGGCTTAGCATTAAGGTCGCTGTAACGCGGCGATTTTCTGCTGCTGTACCAAATAAATTCTGCACGTTGATATTGGCCTTTAAATCTTTAGGATTCAACCAACCTTCGTTATTTTCAGGAAAAAGCGTGGCAT
>JAYTHN010000307.1:0-1040 GCA_043732505.1 Methylotenera sp. | reverse complement strand
CGTTTCATTAACAATTTGATGCGTTAAAAATAATTTAAATTTTGCTAAAGCACTATTAAAGTTTCATAACGATTGGAGATATAAATGATTAGATGTTCAGATTTATCCATTAAATGTAAGGTACTTGGTACGCTAGCAGTTTTTCTTATTAGCGCACCTGCGCTGGCGGCAGGTGGTGTAATTTTGCAAGCAAGTGATTTTGTTGGTATTTCGTTTTGGCTCATATCTATGGCATTAGTCGCATCTACTGCTTTTTTCTTTCTTGAAAGAGATCGCGTAGCGGGTAAGTGGAAAACGTCTTTAACAGTATCAGGCTTGGTTACTTTAGTTGCAGCTGTACATTACTTCTACATGCGAGATGTGTGGGTAACAACAGGCTCAACACCAACAGTATACCGATATATTGACTGGTTAATTACAGTGCCATTATTGATGATTGAGTTTTACTTAATATTAGCAGCTATCGCTAAAGTACCAACAGGTGTATTTTGGCGCTTAATGATAGGTACACTAGTAATGCTAGTTGGTGGTTATTTAGGCGAAGCGGGTTATTTGGGGGTTGTGCCTGCATTTATTATCGGCATACTTGGTTGGGCTTATATTTTGTGGGAAATTTTTGGTGGTGAAGCCAGCAAGATTAGTGCAAACCAAGCGCCTGCAAATGTACAGTCAGCATTTAACTTGATGCGTTGGATTGTAACTATTGGTTGGGCTATATACCCAATAGGTTACTTTTTTGGCTATTTGACAGGCGCTGACCCGGCAGATAGCATGAAAGCGCTAAATATTGTTTACAACCTTGCTGATGTGCTTAATAAAATTGCGTTTGGTGTGATTATTTGGTCGGTTGCAGTCACTGAAAGCGAAAAAAAATAATGGTTAATATTTGTTAAATATACAAGTGTTTTGCAGCGATATTGACTTAATGTGTTAGAGCTTTTTTTGCTTAAAATTACTTTAAATAATAAGTTGCAAAACACTATTTTCAACTATTAATCATTTTGATTAAAATGACTACTCAAAGCTTATCTTTTAAACCA